>NZ_LZXX01000086.1:0-10083 GCF_001729305.1 Burkholderia sp. A2
ATGGGGGTGCGGGGCGAGCCCGCGAGATGGGGAATGCGTGCGGAGCGCAGGAAGATGCGGCGCGCAGGACGGGACGCGCGAGCGGAGCGCGCGTCGATGCCGCGATGCGGGCGAGAGAAGATGAAGTCTCGTTAGAAAGTGCGAACACGAGTTTCGCCATGCAAGCAACCTGCCAGACAACTCCATGCCGGCCAGCATACCATCGCCGTTGTTGGCGGGGCGTTGCGTTGCAACAAGAAACAACTGTGAGAGCGTCCCGGCATGCGCGTTGCAGGCAGGTTATTTTTACGGCGGCGGCGTGCGCGCTTTGGGGACGAAACCAGCGCGACGACCGCCCCGCAAGGGTTTCGCACGAACGGCAATTTCAACCTCCCGCTCGTCGGCGCGAACCACGCGAACGCACGCCGTGCGACTTCGCGTTTTCGCTACTCAGGCAAACCCTGAATTAGGTTGCATACACAAACATTCCGTTCGCATGCCTGCTTCACGCCACTGCGCAAAACGCGAGGCCAGGCAATACGGGTAATACGCGCACGCGGCCATCGCGCCGGCGACGCGCGATCCGCACGCGCATGTCGAAGCGATTGCGACGAGGAAAAATCCCCGCGCGACGCAGCCGATATGTCGCAAAGCCTCGCGCGGATCACGCTCCGCGCCGAATAAAAAAAGCCAACCCGTAACGGGTTGGCTTTCTGCTGCGGATATGACGATTACGAGAACTGGTTCATCGTGTTGTCCTTGCCCGCTGCCTTCAGCGCCGCTTCGCCGCTGAAGTATTCCTTGTGATCGTCGCCGATGTCCGAACCCGACATGTTCTGGTGCTTCACGCACGCGATGCCCTGACGGATTTCCTTGCGCTGCACGCCCGCCACATAGCCGAGCATGCCCTGGTCGCCGAAGTATTCCTTGGCCAGGTTGTCGGTCGACAGCGCAGCCGTGTGGTACGTCGGCAGCGTGATCAGGTGGTGGAAGATGCCTGCTTCACGCGATGCATCGGCCTGGAACGTGCGGATCTTCTCGTCGGCGAGCTTGGCCAGTTCGGTTTCGTCGTATTCGACGCTCATCAGTTGCGCACGATCGTAAGCCGACACGTCCTTGCCCTCGGCCTTCATCGCGTCGTAGGCCTGCTGGCGGAAGTTCAGCGTCCAGTTGAACGACGGGCTGTTGTTGTACACCAGCTTCGCGTTCGGGATCACCTTGCGGATCTCGCTGACCATGCCGCCGATCTGCGCGATATGCGGTTTTTCGGTTTCGATCCACAGCAGGTCGGCGCCATTCTGCAGCGACGTGATGCAGTCGAGCACGCAACGCGCCTCGCCCGTGCCGGCGCGGAACTGGAACAGGTTGCTGGGCAGGCGCTTCGGACGCAGCAGCTTGCCGTCGCGCTTGATGACGACGTCACCGTTGCCCAGTTGATCGGCCGACAGTTCTTCGCAATCGAGGAACGCGTTGTATTGATCGCCCAGGTCGCCCGGCGTGTTCGTCACGGCGATCTGCTTGGTCAGGCCGGCGCCCAGCGAATCGGTACGCGCGACGATGATGCCGTCGTCAACGCCCAGTTCCAGGAACGCGTAGCGGATCGCGCGGATCTTCGCGAGGAAATCCTCGTGCGGCACCGTGACCTTGCCGTCCTGGTGGCCGCACTGCTTCTCGTCCGACACCTGGTTTTCGATCTGGATGCAGCACGCGCCCGCTTCAATGAACTGCTTGGCCAGCAGGTAGGTCGCCTCCGCGTTGCCGAAGCCGGCGTCGATGTCGGCGATGATCGGCACGACGTGCGTGACGTGGTTGTCGATCTTTTGCTGGATCGCCGCCTTCGCAGCCGGATCCTTCGCGGCATCCAGCTCGCGGAACAGGCCGCCCAGCTCGCGGGCGTCGGCCTGCCGCAGGAACGTGTACAGCTCGCGAATCAGCGCGCTGACCGAGGTCTTTTCGTGCATCGACTGGTCCGGCAGCGGGCCGAACTCCGAGCGCAGCGCGGCGACCATCCAGCCCGACAGGTACAGGTAGCGGCGTTCGGTGCTGTTGAAGTGCTTCTTGATGGAGATCATCTTCTGCTGGCCGATGAAGCCGTGCCAGCAACCCAGCGACTGCGTGTACTTGGACGGATCGGCATCGTACGCGGCCATGTCGGCACGCATGATCTTCGCGGTGTACTTCGCGATGTCCAGGCCGGTCTTGAACTTGTTCTGGGCACGCATGCGGGCGGCATATTCGGGGCTGATGGCATTCCACGCGCTGCCGTGGTTTTCCTTCAAGCCAGCCACTGCCTTGATGTCGTCTTGATATTGGGACATGTCTATCTCCTGGGAACGAAGCGCATTTGAGTAAAGGGTTCAGCGTGCCCGCCGCGTGTGACGAAGCGAACTGCATGGACTCAATAGTAATCCTGTCCCGCGCGCTTTCACTCAAGTCTTATATAAGACATAAGATATAAATTTCCCTTGATTTTCAATGAGATAGCCGGTCGTTTTTGCGATGCAAAACACGGTTTCAAGCGGCGGTAAAACGCGGCGGCAGGAATTCGGCCCACATCCCACAATATGAAATCTCCTTTCGGCTGCTGAAGAACCGACGCGCTTCGAGCACACTGGCGGCACGACGCCGGCTACCCTTTGTCACGTCCATGACAAAACGTCTATACTTGGACAATTATTTGATCCGCGCGCCTCGACGCGTCGGCCTGCCTGCCCGGAGCGACATGAACGACTCTCCCGTTTTCGACACGCTTTGCGAACTGCTGACGACATCCGGCGCGCGTTTCCGCGTGCTCGAGCATCCGGCTGAAGGCAAATCCGACGCGATCGCCGCGCTGCGCGGCACCCGCCCCGAACAGGGCGCGAAGGCGATGCTCTGTACGTTCAAGGACGGCGGCGACGACGCCGCGCTCGCGGTAATTCCCGGTCACCTGAAAATCGACTTCCGCAAGGTCGCCGATGCGGTCGGCCGGCGCAAGGCGACGCTCGCGTCGCCCGACGTCGCGGCCGCCGTCACGCGCTGCGTGATGGGCGCCGTGCCGCCGTTCGTGTTCGATACGAACGTGACGCTCGTCGTCGATCCCGCTCTGGTCGAGCGCAACGCCGAGATCGCGTTCAACGCGGGCCGCCTCGATCGCTCGGTCGTGCTCGACGCGGCCGACTACGTCCGGATCGCGCGCCCGCTGCTGGCCGACATCACGCGGCCGGAAACGACGGACACCCCGACACACCAGGACCACCCATGAGCACGAACCGCAAGCCGCTGCTGTCGGAGCAGGCATCGCTGATCGAACAGGTGCAGCGCATCGCCGAAGGGCTCGGCGAGATGTTCGCGCCGTTCACCGAGGTCGTCGTGCACGACCTGCGCACGCCGGAGCACGCGATCCTCGCGATCCACAACAACCTGTCCGGACGCGCGGTCGGCGATCCCGCGACCGAACTCGGCCTCGCCCGCATCGCCGACGACGATTTCCCGCAGGTGCTCGCGAACTACCCGAACCGCTTCGCCGACGGCCGCACCGCGAAAAGCACGTCGATCGGCATCAAGGATTCGACCGGGCGCTACGTGGCCGCGCTGTGCCTGAATGCCGATGTCACGCTGTTCCGCGGCTTCCAGGGCATGCTGAACCAGTTCTGCCGTACGGACGGCGAAGCCGTCGTCGAAACGCTCGACCCGGCGGGCGCCGACGCGATCCGGCAACGCATCGACGCATTCGCGACGCGCCTCGCGACGACGCCGCGCGAGCTGAAGACCGACCAGCGCCGCGAACTGATGCAGACGCTGAAGGCCGACGGCTTTCTCGAGGTGCGCCGCGCGATGGAAATCGTGTCGCAGCATCTCGGCGTGTCGCGCGCCACCGTCTACAACGATGCGAAATGACGCGGCGCGCCCCGCATTCCAGTCGACTGACTTTTTCAATCCTCGAACAACCATGAACTCTCCCATTCTCCCCACGTACGACGACGTCGCCGCCGCCGCGACCCGGCTCGAAGGCCACGCGCACCGCACGCCGGTGATGACGTCGCGGACGATCGACGACGCGCTTGGCGCGCAGGTGTTCTTCAAGTGCGAGAACCTGCAGCGCATGGGCGCCTTCAAGTTCCGCGGCGCGTTCAACACGCTGTCGCGTTTCAACGCGGAACAGCGGCGCCACGGCGTCGTCGCGTTCTCGTCGGGCAACCATGCGCAGGCGATCGCGCTGTCGGCGCGCATGCTCGGCATTCCCGCGACGATCGTGATGCCGCAGGACGCGCCGGCCGCGAAGATGGCCGCGACGCGCGGCTACGGCGGCAACGTCGTGACCTACGACCGCTACACCGAGGATCGCGAGCAGATCGGGCGCCAGCTCGCGGAGAGGCACGGGCTCACGCTGGTGCCGCCCTACGACCACCCGGACGTGATCGCCGGCCAGGGCACCGCGGCCAAGGAACTGTTCGACGAAGTCGGCCCGCTCGACGCCGTGTTCACGCCGCTCGGCGGCGGCGGGCTGCTGTCGGGCACCGCGCTCGCCACGCGTGCGTTGTCGCCGCATGCGAAGCTGTACGGCGTCGAGCCCGAAGCCGGCAACGATGCGCAGCAATCGTTCCGGTCCGGCACGATCGTGCACATCGACACGCCGCGCACGATCGCTGACGGCGCGCAGACGCAGCACGTCGGCAACCTCACGTTCCCGATCCTGCGCCGCGACGTCGACGACATCCTGACCGCGACGGATGCGGAACTCGTCGACTGCATGCGCTTCTTCGCCACGCGCATGAAGATCGTCGTCGAGCCGACCGGCTGCCTGTCATTCGCCGCCGTGCGCCGGATGAAGGATGCACTGCAGGGCAAGCGCGTCGGCGTGGTGATCAGCGGCGGCAACGTCGATCTCGAGAACTTCTGCGCGCTGGTGTCGGCACCGGCCTGACCGTCGCGGCGCGCACGGGGCGGCACGCATCGACAACGCCCCGCGCCGGCCGTCGGCCTTCAGAACGGCGGAACGACGGCCGCCGGTTCCCGCGCGACGGCCCGCGTTCGAACCCGGCTGTTTCTTCAGACCTGAAACACTGCCCGCGCACCACGAACGAAAGGATTCGGAAAGCTGCCGCCGGGCAATGACGTTTTTTCGCATCCGCGCGCGGCTGGACGATTGACGTCCCTGACCACGCGCCATTACCCTTGCGCGCTGATGGTTCCCAGGGATGGGATCAAAAGGGAACGCAGCAGGGGCAACGCCCCGAATCTGCGGCTGCCCCCGCAACTGTGAGCGGTGAATCCGTGCCACCGCATGCCACTGGGAAACCGGGAAGGCCTGCACGGATGACGACCCGCGAGCCAGGAGACCTGCCATCGACCCGAGGTCCACGCAGCCGCACCGGGCGGGGTGTCCCGATGCGCCTGGCACCGCCCCCGGCGGTCGCCCGTTGCATGGACGACCCGACCTCAGGATCCGTCAGATGTCCATCGTTCCCGAATCCGCTTCCCGGCCGGAAGCGTCGCACCGACGCGCCGTCGGCATGCGCAGCCTGTCCGCCCTCCGCCCGCGATCGCCGTACGCGCCACACGCCTTGTCCCGCCGCCTCATGAAGATTCGTCGCCTGCTCGCCACGTCCGCCGCCACCGCGCTGCTTTCCCCGCTCGCCCAGGCGGCCGGCGACACGGCGCTCGCGCAGCCCGCCGCGCCCGCGCCCGGCGCGGATCTGCCGACGATCAGCGTGACCGACACGCGGCGCCTGCCCGAATCGTTCGACCGGCGTTACGCGTCGACCCAGGTGCTCACACGCGAGGATCTCGACCGGCTGTCGCCCGCCGACCCGAGCATCACGCAGGCGCTCGCGACGCTGCCGGGCGTGACCGTCGTGCAGAACGGCGGACCCGGCTCGTCCGCGTCGGTCAGCATCCGCGGTTCGTCGTCGAGCCAGGTCGCCGTGTTCATCGATGGCATCCGGATCGGCTCGCCGACCACCGGCATCGCACCGTGGGCCGACCTGCCGACCGAAGCGTTCGAGCGCGTCGAGGTGATCTCCGGCCCGGCCGCCGCGTCGTTCGGCAACAACGCGATGGGCGGGGTCGTGCAACTCTTCACGCGCCGCGCCGCCAACCAGCCGAACCAGACCACCGTGTCGGTCGGCGGCGGCTCGAACAAGACGTTCGACACGCAGTTCCGCACGTCGGGCACGGTGCCGTCGACCGGGCCGCTGGCCGCGCTCGGCGGGCTCACCTATTCGCTCGGGCTGCACGACTACAACACGGCCGGCATCGATGCGACGCGACCGTTCTTCTACGGCCACGAAGACGGCCGCAATCCGTATCACGCGCAGGATCTCGACGCGCGGCTCGGCTATGCGCGCGACAACTGGTCGATCTCGACGTTCGCGCTGTATCACCGCTCCGATCTGTCCTTCGACAACAGCGGTTACGCGAATCGCGAACTCGATCACCAGCTGACGACCGGCGTTGCGTTCCATCTCGACATCACGCCCGATACGCAGTTCGACCAGTCGTTCGGCTATGCGAACGACCACCAGTTCATCTATGCGGACAACCCCGCCCTCGCAACCGACCAGATCAATTCGCAGCGGATCAGCACGTCGACGTCGCTGACCCATCAGGAGCACGGGTTTCACCTGTTCGGCCTGCCGCTGTCGGGCGAATCGAAGCTCGCGTACGACTTCACGCGCGAGCAGGCGTTCCTGCCGGTCGACATTCCCGGCGGCGTGCCGACGCGCAACGATTCCGCGTTCTCGCTGCACCAGTCGGCGACGCTCGGCAGCGTGACGATGTTCGTCGCCGGCCGTCACGAGATCATCGCCGGACAAGCGGTGAACACCGGCAACGCCGCGCTGTCGTGGGCGATCACGCCGGTCTACACGGCGCGCATGTCGTACGGCAATGCGTTCCGCCTGCCGACGTTCAACGACCTGTACTACCCCGGCTACGGCAACCCGAACCTCAGCCCGGAACGCAGCACGTCGGTCGAGGCCGCGCTCGACGCGAATACGGCGTATGGCACGTTCACCGCGGCGATCTACGACACGCGCGTCAACAACCTGATCGCGTACAACCCGGCGACGTTCTCGCCGATGAACATCGGCCGTTCGCACATTCGCGGCATCGACCTGTCGTACAAGGGAACGATCGGCCGCTCGACGCCGGTGAGCGTCGCGGTCGGCATCCTGAATCCGCAGGACGAAACGAACCAGACGTGGCTCAGCCGCCGGCCGCGCCAGACGGTCAGCCTGAACGTCGATCACACGTGGGACGAACTGAAGCTGCACGCGCTGAGCACGGGCGCGTCGCTGCTGTACGGCGGCTCGACGTTCGACGATCCGGCCAACCGGCAGTATCTGGCGTCGTACCTGACGGTGAGCCTGCGCGCGTCGTACCGGATCAATTCGCACCTGACGGTGTCGGCATCGCTGTCGAACCTGTTCGACCGGCAGTACATGACCGCGTACGGTTACAACACGCTCGGGCGTACCGCGTTCGGCAAGGTCAGCTATACATTCTGACCGCCCCACGCGTCGGCGCATCGCGCCGCCCCGGCACGCGCGCGACATTGACATCGCGACAAAAGCTAACAGGATGCCGAGCACGCGCATGCGGTCCGCCTGCTTGGCGGCTTCTTCATGGGCTACGTGACGCTCGAAAGCGCCGGCGGCTTCTCGCACGGCGCGCCGGATGCCGACGCGTCGTGGTCGCGCAACCTCGATGCGCTCGACACATGGCAATCCGACGCGTTGACACGGCTCGTCGACGATCTGCTATCGGTTCAGCACGCGATCGCTGCGCTGCCGTCCGATATCGTCGTCAGCATGCGAATCAACCCGTACTTCCGGAAAACGGTGATGCTCGAGCTGCTCGCCCATATCCGGACGACGGTCGACGCGATCCGGTCGACCCGCGCTACCCCGCGCGCCTAGATCAGCCCGCGCACGCCCGCGACGAGCTGGATCGCGCCGAATACCGCGACGACGGCCGCCGACATGCGCGACAGCCCGTGCATGAACGCGAACGACAGCTTCGCGCGCAGCGCGGCGGTCGCGCTGCTCAGGCACAGCCACCACGTGGCCGAGCCGACGAACACGCCGACGACCATCCACGCGACGGTCGCCCACATCGCGCCTTCCCGCGCCCCCGGCAACGGGCCGAGCGCCGCGAAGATCCCGACGAACGACACGATCGTCATCGGGTTCGACAGCGTGAGTCCGAACGTCGTCAGGAAATCGCGCAGGACGGTCGTACCCGGCACCTCGCGCTGTCCCACCGGGGCGGCCAGCGGCTGGCGCGCGATGCTCCACGCGAGCCACACGAGAAACGCGCCGCCGCCGATCTTCAGGCCGACGGTCAGCATCGGGAACGCGGTGACGATGCCCGCGACGCCCAGCGCGCCGAGCAGGCCGTAAATCGCATCGGCGCACGCGGCGCCGATGCCCGTCGCGAATCCCGCCTGGAAGCCGCGGCTCAGGCTGCGCTGAATGCACAGCATGCCGATCGGGCCGACCGGCACCGCGATCGACAGCCCCATCACGACGGATTTGATGAACAACATCGCCTGCTCCTTTCGACATCCAATGGCTCGAACAGGCATCGTAGGGAAAGTCCGTGCCGCGCTGAATGCGGTTTTTAAGGAAAAATGGCGGCTCTACCTTAAAAACGCCCGCCGCGATGGACGATCTGGACTGGAAGATACTGGCGCTGTTGCAGGACAACGGACGCCTCAGCTATACGGAGCTCGCGCGCCGGGTTCACCTGTCGGTGCCGGCGGTGACGGAGCGCGTGAAGCGTCTTGAAGCAGCCGGCGTGGTCGAAGGCTACACCGCGCGGATCAATCCGTCCGCGGCCGGCTATCCGGTGAACGCGCTGATCGGCATCACGGTGCAGCAACCGGCGAAAGCGAAGTTCCTCAAGCTGCTGGAGACGATTCCCGAAGTCGTCGAATGCCATCACGTGACGGGCGCGGATTCGTACGTGATGCGATTCGTCGCCGTCAGCATGGCCCATCTCGAACAGTTGATCGAACGCATCAACCTGTACGGCGAAACGCGCACGTCGATCGTGATGTCGACGCCGCTGCCGGCGCGCGGGCTCGCGCGGCCGGCGTCGAAGCCCGGCGACACGCGCAGGTAGCGGGCCGCGGTTTCCGGATTGCCCGAAACGACCCGCAGGAACCTGCGACGGCCGGGGGCCGCCGTCCCCGGTCATGCGGCCGGGTCCCCGCATGACGATCGGTGCGGGCCGGCTATTTGCCGACCGCGCCGCCGAGCACGCCGCCTACCAGCGACGTCACCGGCGCGAGCGGATTGGAGAGGCCGCCCAGCGGCGAGCCGCCGCTGCTCGTACCGGTCGCGGAGCCGTTATGCACGGTCGCCGGGATGCCGCCGACCACGCTCGTCACCAGGCCGGCGACCGGCACCGCGCCATTCGCACCGCTCGGGTTCACGAGGCCGCCCGCATTGGTCACCGTGTTGCCGACCGCCCGGACGAGACTGCCGGCAGCGCCGACGATCGGCTGCGGCGAGGTGGACGTCACCTGCCATCCGGCCGACGTGATCGCGCCGCCGACCTGTCCGAGCAGCCCCGCGACCGGCTGCCCGAGTCCGGTTGCGGTGCCGACCTGCTGCGTGAGTTGGCCCGCCGTCGTCACGACCGGCGTGATCGCGGTGCTGATCGCTTGCGTCGCCTGCTGGACCGGGCCCGACGACAGCGCCGAGCCAAGCATGGTGCCGCCTGACTGCAGGCCGCCGGCCGCCGTGTCGAGCAGGCCGCCGACGGGCGTCGTGATCGGCGCGAGCGGCGAGAGCGGGCCGGAGCCAAGCGCCTTCACCGTTTCGCCGAGCCCGTTGACCGGGTTGCCGATCGAGCCGACGAGGGTGCCGAGGCCCGAGACCGTCCTGCCGACCGGGTTCGGCGTGAAGCCGATCTGGCCGATACCGTTGCTCACGACGTTCGTCGTATCGCGGATGATCGTGCCGACGCCGCTGACCGTGTCGGCCGGCCCGGCCGTCGCGGCCTTGCCGACGCCGGGCAACGTCACATCGCCGAGCGTCGAACCCGCGGCCAGCACGACTGCGCCGGCGGAACTGATGATGCCGTTGGTGCCGGGTGTTCCGCTTGTTCCGCTTG
>NZ_LZXX01000086.1:10173-225901 GCF_001729305.1 Burkholderia sp. A2
CTTGTTCCGCTTGTTCCGCTGGCGCCGCTTGTTCCGCTGGCGCCGCTTGTTCCGCTGGTGCCGCTGGCGCCGCTAGTACTCGTCCCGATGGTGTTACCTGCCGGCGTCGGCGCCGTGACGTCCCCGCCGCCGCACGCCGCGAGCGCACACGCAGCCGCAATGGCGGCGAGCACAACGTTCGCCTCGATGAAGTGATCTTGCATGGTAGCCCCCGTTCGCTATTGAGCGCGATCACTCCACCAAGCATCTACCGTGCCATTTCCATCGGGCTCCTTCACAGTTTCACAATCGCCTTGCGATGGCGGTCCAGGCCGCGCTGCGGGGCTGCGCGCATCAGATGCGGATCGCGCCGCCCGGCTCGGCCCGTGCAGGCATTCCGATAATGCTGACGTAACGCCGACCCTGCGTTACGTAGCACAAGAAGCGAAAAAAACGACGGCGGCCACCCGTGCACACGCCGCATCCTCGTCACGGCCGCTTCACCAGCTTCACGATCGTCAGTGTGCCGTTGACGTTCTCCACCCGAACCCGGACCTTGTCGCCCACATGCAGCGACTGGATCATCGCCGCGTCGGCGGCCTTGAATGCCATCGTCATCGGCGGCATCCCGATGTTGTCGAGTGCGCCGTGCTTCAGCGTCACGCGCCCGCGCCCGGCGTCGATTTCCTTGACTTCGGCCTCGGTCAGCTTCGCATCCTGCGTCGACATGCTCGCATCGCTTGAACTCATGCCCGACATGTCGCCGGCCGCGAGCGCCGGCATTGCAACGACCGCCATCGCACACGACATGGCGACAGCGCGAAAGCGGATCTTCATCGAGCGTCTCCCGTCGCGCCCGGCGTGTTTCCGCCGCCAGCCGGTGCCGCGCATCACACGATCAACGTCACACCGGCCCACACAATCAGCACGACGCCGAGCGCGCGGCCGATACGATCGCCACCGGGCAGGACCTTTTCCACGAACACGAACAGCGACAACGCGACGATCCACACGACATTCATCACGCCGCCAACGAACAGCAGCGCCATCAGCAACCAGCAGCAGCCCACGCAAACCACGCCGTGTCGCGCACCCAGCAGAAAACTGCCGGCAACGCCCGGACGCCAGTGCGCGACCAGGAACGCCGCCGGCGCACGGCATTGCCGCAAACACGCGCGTTTCAGCGGCGAGAATTGATAGAGCCCGGCCAGCGCCAGCACGATGGCGGAAAGAAGCGCGCTCTTCGACCACAGCATCATCGCGGAGATCAGCCCGGCCGGCTGCAGCAGCGCCTGAAGCAACGCCGCGCCGATCGAGAACGCGAGCCACGTCGTCAGATAGCCGGCCAGCAGCGCCACCGACGTGAACGCCGATCCCGCCGCCCCGTTGCCGTGCTGCCGCAGCACGCGCCGGTACAGCATCACGAGCGGCGCGGCGCCGGGCGTCATCATCGCGATCATCATCACCCACCACATCGCGATCACGGTCGGCAGAGACGGATCCATGCTGCCCATGCCGTCGGCCAGCCGATGCGGAAACAGCGCGACGGTCGTCATCTCCCGTGCCGACATGCCGGTTCCCGCGCCGGTCCACAGATAGAACCAGCACAGGCCGACGAGCGCGGCCATGCCGAGCAGCGTGACGGCGCGCTCGCGCGCGAGCCAGACGTCGAACGGAGTCATGCCGCGGCGCGATGCCGGATCAGCCCGTGGTTGTTCAGATGCAGCCGTGCGAATTGCGCGTAGGTTCCGTCGAGATTCAGCACGATGTTGCCCTGCGAGCGCCCCGTTCCCGAACCGATCTCGGCCAGCTCGTATTCGAAACCGTGCGGCAGGTCGATCCGCACACGGTGCTCGTCTCCCGTCACCGGATTGCGGATGGGGTCGCCGGCGGCGTCGAACACACCGTCCACGTGAATCCGGCCGCGCCGCGCGTCGACATCGACGTCGAAATCGATCGTCGTGAAGATCGGATCGAACGCGTGCTCGAGCGTCGACGCATACACCGAGAACATCGTCGCAAATGGATCGGTATCCTGACCGGTCATGATTTTCAGCACGGCGTCGCGCTGCGCCGGACTCGCGCGCTCGTCGACGATCGGCTGGCACTTGCCCTTCCCTTCGTGAACCGCGCCCGGCCACTGAAACACCACCGCGATCCTGACACCGTCGAGCACCACGTCGCCGTAGTGGCCGCGGTCGATCGAAATCGCCCCCATCGCTTCGCAGTTGCCGTTGGTCGGCAATGCATTGAACTGGCAAGGGCAACCGTATGAGCAATTGCAACTGATCATTTCGGTACCCTGAATCTCCCACGGCGTCATGGCTCCACCTCGCGCTCTGAAACGGACGAACGCTTCGAATCTAGTGCACGCGATCGGGGAAAGCAAAGCGGTAATGACAGCGTGAAAACCGTGGGTTCCGGCCTCACGTAAGACCTTTCAGGATGGGCTCGCGCAGTTGCTCCGGCAACCGTCCACTCACCCCGCTCTCATACGAACAGCGACACGACGATCGCCCACCACACCGCGCCCGCGCCGCACAGAAACACGCGTCGCGCGACGAACATTCGCGATTCGTCGTCGGGCGTTTTCATCGGCGACGTCGCGAGAAACGGCACGCTGGCGAGGCACGCGAAACCGGCCAGCGCCGGCACGATCACGACGTAGTCGCCGAACCGCCAGGGCAATGCTTCGTGCAATCCCCAGTAGCCGAGAGACAGCATGCCGATCGAGAACATCGTCGCCGCGGCCGAGCTGAGCGCGACCACCGATCCTGTGGGAAATTGCACGGGAACCTCCCCTCGCGCAGCGCGCGATGCAACGCCTGTCGCCGGAGATCGGCATGATCTCGTCCGCCCGCAGCGAAATCAGGCGTTCGTTTCGGACTCGCATGCATCGAGCGCGCCGCCTCCACCCGTCAGCGAATGCGCGTTGTCACGGATTGACGGATTCGATCCGGTCGAGCGGTATTTCGTGCCCGTTCAATCGGCCAGCTGCTGCATTACGTTGCTAACCCGGTTTCTTCGTGCCCTGCGCAACGGAAATCCACCCGACCACCGCCGCGGCGACCCAGCAACAGGTGATCATCAGGTCCAGATCCATCCAGCCTTGGAAATTCGTGCTGTTTTCGAAGCTGCAGCGCTGATGGCCCCTGACCCACATGCAGCCGCTGATCAACTGCTGGATGTGCATGTAGATGCTGTACACGGCAACCGCCGACGCGATGACGGCGACCCGCAGGCTTATGCTCTTTTTCATTGACGCTGAAGGCGTGGGATGGTCGTGGGATGGTCTCCCGACGATCTTAAGCCAATGGCAATGCACGACGCAATCGATCCGGTATCGACCGACGGTGTACGCGGCATCGTGCATGCAGCCGGTCGCGCCGCACGGCGAAATTGTCGCAACGGTGTCGTCGCGCTCGATCGACCCGGTCACGCTCAAGAACGTCGAGAAAATCGCTGAAGAACGCCGGCATGCTCGACGGCAATCGCGCATCGGTATTCGTGGAAGTCGATGGGCTCGACGACTCCCTGCCAAAGTACGCGGATAACAATGTCAATGGACGTGTTCGTCGCGCCATGCAACCGGACAAGGTTCAGCACCGACGTCGACGTGCTCGCGATCCCGTACGCCGCCGCGGATCTCGTCGGACCGATCAAGGATAAGCCGATCCGTCTCGACCGCGATGCGCTGGCGCTCGACCCCATGCGGGCGCCTGCTCGTCGTTTCTGCGTTTGGTGACACGCGCGGAAGCGAAGTGCGGGATTCCGGCACGCGACATTCCCGTCGAACGAGGCCCGTCGGCGGCTCGCCGGCGGCCCGCCGGACATGATCGCGGACGCGCTACTCAAGCTGGTGCGGAAGGTGCCGGCCCGGGCGCACGCGTGCGTGAGGGCATCGAGGATTTTCTTGCGGGACGCGGCTGCCTGAGCGTCGAACACGCGCGGCGCCGGTAAAGGCGGAAGAAGTAGAAGAAGAAGCCGCGACGCGGCGGCGCCGCCGGCGACCGAACGAACGGCACAGTGCGCCGTTCATCCGGTTCGTCCGGCCATGGGGCCGGACAGGTGTCGATCGGTGCGCGTTGCTGCGCACCGGTCGTGGCCGCTTAGCGGCGCGGCTGCCCGCTTCGCGGCGGACGCGGGGAATTCGCGTCCTTGTGCCGGAAGTTGATGCGGCCCTTGGTGAGGTCGTACACCGACAGTTCCAGCGTCACGCGATCGCCCGCGAGAATGCGGATGTGGTTCTTGCGCATGCGGCCCGACGCGTACGCGCCGACCACGACGCCGTTTTCCAGCGTGACACGGTATTTGCTGTCCGGCAGCACTTCGTCGACGATTCCGTCCAGTTCCAGCAGTTCTTCTTTTGCCAAACCAATTCCTCCAGACAAGGTGATTGACCGCGGCCGCGGCAACTGCCCGGCACCGCTCCCACAAACGGAACGGCGGCCGGCAGGCAGCCGGGATCGGTTCGTTCAGACGGGCCTCGGGCCTGTCTTGCGATCGGAGCCCGGCGCGTTGCGACGTTCGGGCGGTCGGTGGCTGCGGCGCCAGCGGCGCCGCGCAAGTCGGGACCGCGCCAGCTACGGCATGGCGGCGGTCTGCTCGGGTTGATGCGTTGAAGCGGTGATGCGCTCGCGAAACGGCGTGCGCGTCGCGAGGGCGTTGCGTCGCATGCGGTTCGCGCATGCGATGAGGGAGGCGTCACGACCGATGCATCGCGAATGTCGCGATGCATCGGTCGTGCGCATCGGAACGCACAGGCCGCCGTCATGCGGCGCCCCGCGCGATACTCCATCCGGCATCGGCCGCCGCCTGGCGACCGCTGCCGATGCGGCTTACTGCGGCGTGATGTTCGACGCTTGCAGACCCTTCGGGCCGCGCTTCACTTCGAAGCTGACCTTCTGGCCTTCGGCCAGGGTCTTGAAGCCCGTGCCGCGAATTTCCGAGAAATGGGCGAACAGATCGTCGCCGCCGTTGTCCGGGGAAATGAAACCAAAGCCCTTGGTTTCGTTGAACCACTTGACGGTACCGGTATCCACAAATACTTCCTTAATACAAATAATTGAACATGCGCCCGCGACGGGCACAGAAAGAATCAAAGAGGGAGAGACCAACGACTGCCGCACGGTGTACGGCCAATGATGAGCAATCGAACTTCTTGATGACTTCGGTCTCGGACACTACGCGGTAGCGACCGTTTCGTCAAGTTATTTTGATGCAGCGCACAAGCACGAGCGCTTTGGACACGTTCCATGGCGGAGGTTTTGAGTCGACACAGTCGGTTTGGATGCATCCCCCATTCTTTGCCGACCGCCCGTTTTTACGCGGTTTCCATTCGTATCATCTCCACGAAGCCCGGTATGTCGGTCTACAGCGGCATGGTGACCGGCACGAACGGCTTCCCGAATGCGTTGCACGCGGCATCGACCGGCGATGTGCCGCGCGCCGGAGCAGGATTCGGTACCGGCCGCCAATCGTGGCGGTCGTGTCGAGGCGACCCGCGCCCGGTCAAGCGTCGCGCGAGCCTGTGTGCCGCCCGTCCGACTTCGCGGGACGGCAGCCGCCGCCCCCCCCCCCCGCACGCTAATCGAACGGATTCAGCAACCGAACGCCGGTGCGAGCAAAATCGTCGACGTTGCGCGTGACGACCGTCAGATCGTTGATCAGCGCGGTGGCCGCGATCAGCTTGTCGAGTTCGTGCGTCGGATCGGGCACGCGCAAATGCCCCCACATCTGGCTGGTCTCGATATCGACCGACAGGATGTTCGACGCATAGCCGGACAGGATCATCGCCATCCAGGCCTCGAGCGCCGACGCCTGGCTGTGATCGCCGCGATGACGGATCAGGTCGACACCGCGCCGCAACTCGGCCACCGTCACGACGGACAGATAAAGCGGGCTCGCTTCGGCTTCGGCCTGCGTGAAGAACGCCCGCACGCCGCGGTTGGTTCGCTTGCCCTTCCTGATTTCGCTGATGACGTTCGTATCAATCAAAAACACGCCTGACCTCGCCTGAATCCTGAACACGTTGGAAATCCGCGTCTTCGCCCACCTCCGGCATGCTCATCAGCACTTGCGCGAAGGTGCGCCGCTTCGGCCGGCCCAGCGCTTCGGCCAGAATGGCTCGATGTTCGGCCTCGGCGCTCCTGCCATTGGCCGCGGCCTGCTCGCGCAGGCTTTGAACGATAGTGTCATCCACGTTACGCACCAGAAGATTTGCCATGAGTACCTCCATCCAGTTTTGCTATCAATGATAGCGTCATGAGGGTAAATTGCAAGCATTGCTATCACCTTCATGACCGGACGGACCCCGGGGGTCGGCGTAGACCAGCGGCAGAGAACGGCAGGAATCCGCCCCTCTTCCGCTGCTGGCCCGACGCATCGAACTGCTGTCGCTTAAGGTAAGCCCCAGCGGGACGGTGCGGAAGCCGACCGAATGGCCAGTCGAATGCCATCGATCACGATGAATGTCCGGCCGGGCGAGGAACGGGATTTGCGAGGCGGGCACAGCAGGCGACAAGCATGACGAATACGGGCGCTGCATCGGTTCGCCCCTGAAACATCGTGTTGCACAACGGGCCGCCGCATCGCCCGCGACCGTCGCAATCGTTTGATACCATCGGATCACAAGACCGGCGATCGAAAGCCGTGCGAAGCGCGCAGAAGACCTTGCATCGACGCGGACCGTCCGACCATCCGTGCCTGAAATCCCGATCCAAGACACGAGACGCTCTTCAGTGGACTTTGTTGCGCCCTCGCTGGAAACCCTGTTCTCCCCGACACCCGACAAGCTCTACTTCCCGGCATGCGTTGCGGCCGTGGCGATCATCGCGTGGCTCGTCGCCCGGCACGTGCCGTTCTACCGGTCGGCCGTCGACAAGTCGCTGTCGATGCGCTATCGCAATCTCGACGGTTTCCGCGGCCTGCTGGCCATCTCCGTGGTCTTCCATCACTTCGCGTGCAACCAGGCGTTGCTGTCGACCGGCGTCTGGGGTGCCGGCACCGATTTCCTGCGCAATCTCGGGACGATTCCCGTCGCGATGTTCTTCATGGTCACCGGGCTGTTGTTCTGGGAACGCGCATGCCGAGGCGCGCTCGACGTACGGACCTTCTTCGTCGGACGCGTGCGACGCCTCGCGCCGCTCTATCTGTTTTACGCAGCCGTCATCGTCATCTGCACGCTTTACTGGTTTCCCCGCAACGCCGTCGGCGCACCGACGCAGCTGCTGGCCGACCTGCTCAAGACCGTGTCGCTCGGCTGGTTCGGCGCGTTCCCGATCAACGGAGCGGAGCGGACGCCGTATCTGAGCGGCGTCTGGTGGACTCTCGCCTACGAATGGCGGTTCTACGTCGCCGTTCCGTTTCTCGCATGGTTCGTCGCCACGCGCGCGTGGCGCAAGCTGTTCGCGCTCGCGATCGTCACGGCCTGCGCGGCGCTGTTCGGGCCGCCCGGCGGCATGGCGCTGCTGTTCGCACTCGGCGCGGTGGCCTACGAGGTGTCGCGGCACCCCGCGATCCGCGCGCGGCTCGCGACGAAACCGGCGGCGACCGTCGCGCTGCTGATCCTCGCGATGTCGCCGTCCCCGGCCGAACGCTATTCGATCGAAGGCGCGCTGCCGCTGCTTCCGGTGTTTCTCTGCATCGCCAGCGGGAACACGTTCTACGGCCTGCTCGATACCCGGCCGCTCGCGCTGCTCGGCACCGCCAGTTTCAGCATCTACATGATCCACATGGTGATCGTGTACCTGATCATTCACGCGTTCAACAAATTCGTTTTCCCGATCAATTCGGCCGGCGATTCCGGCATCTGGGCGCTCGCGCTCGCATGCGCGCTGGTCGCCGTCTTGTGTTCGCTGCTGACTTACCGCTACGTCGAGCATCCGTTCATCGCCAAGCGCCACGACGCCCGCCCGGCACGCCGCGCGGCCGAGCCGACGCGCGTGTCCCGCGTCGAGCAGCGTCCCGCCGACGACGAACATGCCCTCGATGCAGTCGGCGAGACCGCTTCCCGATGACCGGCGGAATCGGTACCATCGAGCGCTTGAGGCCCGGCGGGCGCCGCGCCATCGTACGCCGGCGCCTGTCTTTCGTACCACCGATTTCGCCATGTCCCGGGAACCCACACATTCCGCGCTGCTCTGGATCGTCGCCGCCGCATTCTTCATGCAGTCGCTCGATACGACGATCGTCAACACCGCACTGCCGTCGATCGCACAAAGCCTGCATGCGTCGCCGCTCGCGATGCAGCCCGTCGTGGTCGTCTACACGCTGACGATGGCGATGCTCACGCCAGCCTCCGGCTGGCTCGCCGACCGGTTCGGCACGCGCCGCGTATTCTCGGTCGCGATCCTCGTGTTCGTGCTCGCGTCGATCGGCTGCGCCGCGTCGCACACGCTCGGCCAGCTCGTCGTCGCGCGCGCCGTGCAGGGCATCGGCGGCTCGATGCTGCTGCCGATCGGGCGGCTCGCCGTGCTGCGCCGCGTGCCGGGCGAGCAGTACGTCGCGGCGATCGCGTTCGTGTCGATCGCCGGCCAGCTGGGCCCGATCGTCGGGCCGACGCTCGGCGGCTGGCTCACGCAGGCGATTTCGTGGCACTGGGTGTTCATCGTCAACGTGCCGGTCGGCGTGATCGGCTTCATCGCGGTGCAACACTACCTGCCGCACGACCAGGCGACGCAGCCGCCGCCGTTCGACTTCGTGGGCTGTGCGCTGCTGTCCGCCGCGATGATCGCGCTGTCGCTCGCGATCGACCCGCCGATGTCCGCGCATCGCGCCGCGTGGGCGACCGGGCTCGCCGGGCTCGGGCTGGCGAGCGCGCTCGCGTACCTGCCTCACGCGCGACGCCGCACGCAGCCGCTGTTCCGGCTCGGGCTGTTCCGCGAGCCGAACTTCGGCTCGGGGCTGCTCGGCAACCTGCTGTGCCGGATCGGCACGAGTTCGGTGCCGTTCATGCTGCCGCTGCTGATGCAGGTGCAGCTCGGCTATACGCCGCTGCAATCGGGGCTGATGATGCTGCCGGCCGCGATCGCGGGCGTCGTCGCGAAACGCTGGATCGCGCCGCTCGTGAAGCGCTTCGGCTATGCGGCGTTTCTGGTCGTGAATACCGGGATCGTCGGCTGCGCGATCGCGGGGTTCGCGCTGGTGTCGGCGCGGCCCGCGCCGGTGCTGGAAGGCGTGCTTCTGATCGTGTTCGGCGCGGCGAATTCGATGCAGTTCGCCGCGATGAACGGTGTGACGCTCAAGGGGCTGTCCCATGCCGATGCCGGCAGCGGCAACAGCCTGTTCACGATGATGCAGATGCTGGCGATGGGGCTGGGCGTGTCGATCGGCGGCGGGCTCGTCAATCTGTTCGCCGCCGATCGGGGCTCGATGGCGCACGGGTTCATGCTGTCGTTCGCGTGCATGGGCGCGGTGACGCTGCTGTCGTCGGTCGTGTTCCGGCGGATCGATGCGGCCGCGCCGCCGGCCGGTGCGGCGGCGCGGCCTTCCGCGTGATCGCGGCCGTCAGTTCACCTGGCGGCGCTCGACGACGCGCTTGAGCACCCAGCGGATCGACGAACCGTCGGCCGGCGGACGCGCGACGCGGTATTCGTCGACTTCGAGCGTGTACACGTAGCCGGGCTGGTACGCGAACCCTTCGATTCCCGCATACCACAGGCTCCACGGCTCGCTCGGGCTGCTGCGCACCTGCAGGCACTCCATCGGCGCGACGCCCGTGCAGCGCGCGGACTGCGGCGCGACATAGACTGTCTTCGTCACGGGCTTGCCGTCGGCCGGGCGCGCCGCGCTCGACGCGGTGGCAGCGGCGTCGGTCTGGCATCCGGCGACGAGCGTGCTGCCGGCAATGACGGCTGCGCCGAGCAGCGTTCGGATCGTGTGAATCATCTGGTATGCCTCTGCGAGCGTTGGAGGGGCAATTAGACGAACCGCCCGGTGAGAAGGTTCACAAACACCTGACTGAACGTGCTCGACTGCCGTCGTTTATCGGATGTCGCGTGCGAGCCGATACGTTACCGTGTTCCGGTTCCGCCTCGCGCTTCGTCACCGGCGCGACGATCGCCGTCGACGGCGGCTTCACCATATGGTGATCGTGTACCATCGGCGCTTCCCGCTACGCTTTCGTGCGCTGCCTGCGTCCGCCCGGCCACGCCCGCGCGATTCGCGCAGTGCGTTTCCTTCGCATGACCTCATCCGCTTCGCCCGACACTGCACTCCGCCCGCTGCCGATCGATACGCTGACCGTACCGGCCACGCTCGACGGACGCTCAGGCACCAATCGCTCGGGCAGCGCGCACCCGCAGATCGCCGCGACCAACGACCTCGACGCCGTGCGCGCGTGGCTCGCGCGCTTCGTCGATACGCCGACCACGTTCCAGAACTACCGCAAGGAAGCCGAGCGCCTGCTGCTGTGGGCCGTGATCGCATGCGGCAAGCCGCTGTCGTCGCTCACGCACGAGGATCTCGTCGTCTACCGGCAGTTCCTGCTCGCACCCGCGCCGGCCGAGCTATGGTGCGCGAACGGCGGCCGCAAGCATCCGCGCGACGATCCGCGCTGGCGGCCGTTCTACGGTCCGCTGTCGGCAGCCAGCCAGCGGCAGGCGCTGGTGATCCTGAACGTGATGTTCTCGTGGCTCGTGCAGGCCGGCTATCTGGCCGGCAACCCGCTCGCGTTGTCGCGACAGCGGCAGCGCCGGCCCGCGCCGCGCGTCACGCGCCATCTCGGACAGCCGCTGTGGCAATCGGTGAAGGATGCAATCGCCGCGATGCCGCGCGACGATGCCCGCGCATGCTTCCATGCGGACCGCGCGCGGTGGCTCTTCACGCTGCTGTATCTCGGCGGGCTGCGCATTACGGAAGCGGCCGATACGACGATGGGGCAATTCTTCTGCCGGCGCGACGCGAACGGGCACGAGCGCTGGTGGCTCGACGTGACGGGCAAAGGCGGCCGGCAGCGGCTCGTGCCGGCCACCGACGAGATGATGGCCGAACTGTCGCGCTACCGGCGTGCGCACGGCCTGCCCGCGCTGCCGCGCGACGGCGAGCCGACGCCGCTCGTGCTGCCGATCGGCCAGGCGCGCAAGCCCCTCACGCGCGCGGCGCTGCACCGGATCGTGAAGCAGGTGTTCCGGCACGCAGCCGACCGGCTGCGCGCGAATGGCGAAGCCGGCGAGCAGGCGTCGCGCGTGCTCGAACAGGCATCCGCGCACTGGTTGCGCCACAGCGCAGGCTCGCACATGGCCGATGGCCGCGTCGACCTGCGGCTCGTGCGCGACAACCTCGGCCATGTGTCGCTCACGACGACGAGCCAGTATCTTCACGCGGACGACGACTGGCGCCATCGCGAGACGGAGGAGAAGCACCGGATCGGGTGGGACTAGGCTGCGTTGCGCCGCTCAGCGTACGAGGTCGAGCCAGCCGAGGCCGTCGTTGCTGCGGCACTTCGCACGCTCGCTTGCCGCCGGCACGTTGATCTCGCCGCACCGCATGTCGACACGCTTGCGGTGTCAGTACACGGCCACCCAGTGCCCCGGCACCCACGCCCAGTGATTGCCGGCCCACCGGTAGTGCCCCTTCGCCCAGCGATAGCCGGGCGCGGGCGGCGGCGGCGCCACCTCGACGACCGGCGCGGGCTGCGGCGGCCGCACGGGCTCGACCACGCAGGCCGACATCAGTAAAGCACTCGCACTCACCAGCACGGCCAGCGAAACGGATTGGATCTTCATTGTCGATTCTCCCTGTTGTGTAATGGGTTGATCGGGCCGTACACGGCATGCCCCGCGTCACGCGCCCCCGCGAATCAGGCCGCTCATCGGCGGTGTCGGGCCGCTTTCCGCAAATAACGCGGACGCGGTGCGGCGCGGATCGAGCCGCAGGCTGTCGGCGGCCGCGCCCGCGATCAGCGCGTCGAGCGACGCGGTCGGCTTCAGGTCGCGCCCTTCGTACAGGTCGCCCGGCCGCAGTCCCGGCCAGTCGGCGATCACGCGACCACCGGCAACCGCGCCGCCCGCGAGCATCGCGACCGACGCCTGCCCGTGGTCGGTGCCGCCCGTGCCGTTCACCGCGGCCGTGCGGCCGAACTCGGTCGCGACCAGCACCGTGGTCTGCTGCCACGCGGGTCCAAGGCCGTCGCGCAGCGCGGCGAGCATCGTGTCGAGCGCCTTCAACTGATTGGCGAGCCGCGCGTTCTGCGCGCTATGGGTGTCCCAGCCGCCCGTCTCGATCATCGCGATCCGCGGGCCGTCGTCGCGTGCGAGAAACGTCGCGGCGAGCTTGCCGACGCCGGCCGGGTCCTGCCGTGCATGCGCGTCGCCGGCAAGGCCGCGTGCTTCCATCGCGGATTGCCACAACGGGCCGAGCTGCGCGTCGGCTTCGTAGAGCGCCGACACGCGCGTGAGCAGATCGTCCGGCGCGGCCGGCAAACCGGACGGCGCATACGACGCGGCCTGCACCGTGCCGCGCAGCGCGAGCGGCACGGTCGGCGCGAATGCGATTGCGTTGTCGCGCGTCGCCGGCAGCAGCGCGGCCAGCCGGTTCAGCCAGCCGTCCTTTACCTGGTACGGCGCCCGGCCGCCCGTTTCGAGCACGTTCTGGCCGTCGAAATGCGAGCGGTCTCGATACGGCGACGCAATCGCATGGACGAACAGTGCCTGACCGTCGCGGTACAGCTGCGCAGTCCGCACGAGCGACGGATGCAGCGCGAACGTGCCGTCGAGTCGCGTCGCGGCCGCCGTGTCGATCGCGAGCGGGCCGCGCAGCGACGCATACGCGGGCTCCGCATACGGGACGACGATGTTCAGGCCGTCGGCCGCACCGCGCTGGATCACGAACACGAATCGCCGGTCGGTCTCGACGTTCGCGAACGCGATCCGCGGCGCGACGAGGATCGCGCCCGCGCCGGCGGCGGCCACGCGGAGGAATTGTCGGCGGGACAGTGCCATGGTCATCTCCGTTGGAAATCGGGCGACACGAGCAGCAGCGCGAGCGACGTCGTCGCGCTTTCGGCACGCGCGAGCGCGGTCGCGGTCGGCGCGCTCATCGAACCGGCGAGCAGCGTGTTGCCGAGCGTGCGCGGATCGAGCCGGTCGCCCGTACGCGCGGCCAGGCGCTGCGCGATCTCGACGCGGCGTACGAGCGCGTCGGGCGCCGCCCAGCTCGCAGCGACGTCGTCGTAGCCGGCCGGCGAGCCCGGCCGCCACACCGGCTGGCCGAGTTGCGCGAGCAGCGGCGCGGCCTTGAGATCAGCGGTATCGCGCCAGCCGAGCCCGCGCAGCGACGACACGGCCCACTCCCACGGAGTCTTGAACTTGCGGTTGACCGGCGACCACGCGTCGGGCGCGTCGACCAGTGCGCGATAGACGGTCGGCAGGTCACCGCCGCTCGCATCGAATGCGCGCGCGAGCCGGTCGGTCAGCGCGGGCGGCGGCGTATCGGCGACGAAATGACGGGCGAGCTGGAACGCGATGTGCCGGCCCGTCGCCTCCGATCGCGCGAGGTCGTGCAGGACCGCGCGCGCCTGCGCTTCGCCCGGTTGATCGTAGGCGCGGCCCATCACCGTGCGCGTGCCCGGTTCGTGCAGATTCGGGCGAAACACGAATGCGCCGGGCGCCGCATCGCCCGGTTGCGGCCCGCGGCCACCGGCCACGCTCCAGCCGGTCAGTGCACGCGCGAATTCCGTCACGTCGGTTTGCGTATAACCGGTGCGCACGCCGAGCGTATGCAGTTCCATGATTTCGCGGGCAAGATTCTCGTTGAGCCCGCGCTTTGCCGACGGATTGCGTGCCTGCGCACGCAGCGCGGCCGGGCTGTCGGGGCCGACCGAGCGCGCCTGATCGAGGAACACCTGCATCGCGGGATGCTGCTCGACGGCGACGAGCATGTCCTCGAAACGGCCGAGCACGTGCGGGCGGATCGCGTCGCGCTCGAACGCGCCCGCGTACGCGGCCACCTGCCCCTTGTCGACCGATACCGCGAAATGGTTCGCCCAGAAATGCACGAGACGCTCGACGAACGGCGCGGACGTCGTCAGCGCGCTGTTCATGCGCGCGGCGACGGCGCTGCGATACGCGTCGTAGCCGTCGCGGCGGATCGATTGCGCGGTTGCGCGCTTCGCGGCCGGGTCGTCGCTCGTCATCGCGGTGCGGGTGTTCGCGAAGCGCGTGGCGAGCGTGATCGCGTCCGGCTCGCTCGCCCATGCGGCGGGCCGGGCATCGTAGCGGTCGAACTGGGCGAGCAAGCCGGCCTTCGGGTCGGCGGGCGGTGCTTCGTCGGGCCGCGCGCCGAGACCGAAGCGGTTCAGCGCGATCGCGGCCGGCGTGGCGTCGTTCGGGTGGTCCATGACGGGCTCTCTTGCGGTGCGTACTCACGTTCAACGCAAGCACACAGGAAAATCCGTCGCGGGAAGGGAAATATTTTTTGTGATGGGGGAAACGCCGGGCGGAAGTCCCGCAGCGCGGCGGCACGCATCGTCAATGGATAACGACCGCGCGATTCATCGGAACCGGCACGCGCATGACGCGCGGGCAACACGCAGATTGCGTGTCGCCCGCGCGCGGTTTATCCGGCTTACTCGCTCGCCGATGCGTCCGGCTTCTTCTGCAGCCTCGGCGGCAAACGCCAGTTCCCGCTGTGCTGCAACCCGTCGACGAACTTCACGCGCTCGTCGGGCGTCAGCGTCGCCGCGAAATCGACGACGCTGCGCTCGATCTGCGCCCGCATCGCGGTGTCGGCCGCGCGTGTGCGGTCGAGCGCCGCATCGATCGCCGCGCGATCGAGTTGCGGCGCGGCGAGCAGGTCGAGCACGGTGATCCGGCCGTCGCGCCCTTCCCGCGCGAAATCGCGGCCGCTCTTGCGCGCCGCCTTCAGCGCGGCGGCGAACTCGCGCTGCCGCCCGTCGGGCAACTCGTCCGCCGCGAAACGCAACGCGGTGCGCGATGGGGGCGCGCCGGCCGCATGCAGGTCGCGATGGGTCGAGAACCATTGGTATGCGCCGCCGCCGATCGCGCCGAGCATGAACACGTTCAGCACGACCGAGCCGACAAGCGTGAATTTCCAGCCGCGTTCGGTCATTCGTCGGCTCCGTCGATGCTCGGGCCGCCGAACGTCGTCGTCAGGTAGCCCGATTCGTGTTGCGCGATCGGCGCGCTGCCGAGCATCAGCATCGACACGGCCACCGCACCGGCGAGCGCGCCGGCCAGCCCGACGCCCGCGAACGCCGCGCCCGACCACCACACCCGGCCGCGACGTCGCGCGCGTTGCGGCGCCGGCGCCGCCGCCGGCGCGGTCGCGACGATACGCTCGACCAGCGCCGGCGCGGGCGGCGCCACCGTGTCCTGCATCAGCCACGCATCGAGCTCGGCGGCCTCGTCGAGCGCTTCCAGTGCGTCGCGTGGATGCGCGTGCGCCCACGCTTCGGCCGCCGCGCGTTCGGCCTGCGGCCAGCGCCGCGCGTCCGAGCCGTACGCGGCGACGATGGTACGAAATCGTTCGGGTGTCATCGCTTGTCCTCGCTAGGTGGGTCGCCGGCCAGTTGCGCGCGCAGGTTGCGCCGCGCACGGGCGAGCAGGCTTTCCAGCGCATCGACGGTGATGCCCATCAGGTTGGCCGCTTCCACATTCGACATTTCCTGATAGTACTGGAGCACCAGCGCTTCCCGCTGCCTCGACGGCAACGCGGCCAGCGCCTGCCGCACGCGCGCGTCGCGCGAACGCAGCTCCGCGTGCACGGCCGGCTCCGGCTGCGTGTCGGGCACGTCGGGCAGCGTATCGACGGGCTCCTCGCGCCGGCCGCGCAACCGGTCGTAGCACAGGTTCAGCACCACGCGATGCAGCCACGTGTCGAAGCGGGCTTCGCCTTCACGCCAGCGCGGCGCCTGGTTCCAGATTCGCAAGAACGTCTCCTGCGCGACGTCCTCGGCTTCGTTCCGGTCGCCGAGCATGCGCGTCGCCAAAGCGAGCAGCCGCGGCAGCTTGCGCGCGACGAGCACACGCACCGCCGATGCATCGCGCGCACCGACGCGCGCGACGAGTTCCGCGTCCGGATCGCGGTCGCCGCGATCGTTCAACGCCGCCTGCTCCGTCGCGCGGCGCGCGGGCGCCGCCCTGTCACGGCAGAGGGACCCGCCGCCCGGCTGAAGCTCATCGTCGTGCTCTCCTTGCATGCGTCGGACCATCGCCGGACGGCGCCGCGCCGACGGCTCCGCCGGTTCGTCAACGCCGCGCGCGTCGCGCCCGGCATCGCACACGGTATCGGCCGTGCCGGTTTCATCGACATCCGGTTCGCGCCGCATGTCGATCCTGTCTGCCGGCCGCGCGACCATCGGCCGGCGCGCTCAATATACGACGATCGGCGCGGGCCGGTAATACACCGGACGGGCCGGCACGACGACGCAGCCGGCCAGCACGATGGCCGCGGCCGCCAGTATGACGATGGTTCGGACAGGCATCGCTTCGGCTCATGATGTTGCATGAAGAATCCGCTGCGCGGTCATCCCTTCGACGCGCGGCGGCGTGCACGTCACGCCCAGTGGCCCGGCACCCAGCGCCAGGCCGGGCCGC
The DNA here is from genome assembly GCF_001729305.1 of Burkholderia sp. A2. NCBI lineage: Bacteria > Pseudomonadati > Pseudomonadota > Betaproteobacteria > Burkholderiales > Burkholderiaceae > Burkholderia > Burkholderia sp. A2. Next base: position 26,709 of record NZ_LZXX01000086.1, read on the forward strand.
GCGCCGCCCAATGCCCGGGCACCCAGTGGTAACCGACCCGCACCACCTGCCAGTGGCCCGGAATCCATACGTAACGGCCCTGCCGCCAGTGCCAGTGCCCCTGATCCCAGACGTAGCCCGCTCGGGGCGCCGGCATCACTTCGACGCGCGGCGGCGGCGGCGCAAAAGGCGCGACGATGACGGCTTGCGCGAATACGGCGGAGGTCGCGAGCGCCGCCATGCAGCCGGCGGCCCATCGCAATGGAACAGAAAGTTTCATGAAAAACTCCGAAATAACGGCATCGACCGGAAGCGGTCGTTCATGCGTTAAACGGAGCAGGCGGGAGAAATCCGTCGCGACATCGGCGAATAATTTTCGCGGAGGCTGCCCGGCGCCGATGCGGACTGGAGGCGCGCGGCGCGCGACCCTATGTATCGGCCAGCGCGCACGCACGGTTGCGGTACTGTCACAACGCGGCAAAACTGCCCTTCGACAATGCATGCGACCGGGATCCCGCTCGTTTCCGGCCCATGTCCCGGCCGTGCTCGCGCACGGCCGTGCGGCTCTCCTCTCGCGTCCCATCAACGAACACACCGACCATGTCGAACCAGGACACTCTCCCCGATCAGCCGAACGAGCCGGCCGCTTCCGTGTCGCGTCGCGGCTTCCTGAAACTCGCGGGCGTCTCCGGCCTCGCGACCGCCGCCGGCGGGCTCGCGGCCGCCCGCGCCGCTGCGTCGAACCCGGACGGCACGCCCGAACAGGTTCACCTGACGTGGGGCAACGACCCGACGTCCGAAGTCGTGATCTCGTGGGCGTCGCTCGCCCCGGCCATCAATCCGCGCGCGCGCATCGTCGCCGACGGCGAGCCGCCGCGCACCGTACACGGCGTCCAGCGCCTGTACACCGACGGCCTGAACGGCGAGACCGTGTTCGCGTATCACGCGCGCGTGCACGGGCTGAAGCCCGATACGCGCTATCGCTACGAGATCACGGCCGACAACGACAGCCGCGCCGCACAGCCGTTCTCCGCGACTTTCTCGACCGCGCCGCGCGGCCGGGCGCCGTTCCGTTTCACGAGCTACGGCGATCTCGCGACGCCGAACGGCGCGTGGGTGCTGTCGTCGCCGCAGAGCCGCTTCGCGGTGCAGGCCGTCGAGCAGTTCCAGCCGCTGTTTCACCTGCTGAACGGCGACCTCTGCTACGCGAACCTGAACCCCGCGCACCAGCCCGAGGTGTGGCGCGATTTCGGCAACAACAACCAGACGTCGGCCGCGAATCGCCCGTGGATGCCGTGCCCCGGCAATCACGAGATCGAATTCAACAACGGCCCGCAAGGGCTCGACTCGTACCTTGCACGCTATACGCTGCCGGAGAACGGCACGCACTTTCCGGGCCGCTGGTACAGCTTCCGCGTGAGCTCCGTGCTGTTCGTGTCGCTCGACGCCGACGACGTCGTGTATCAGGATGCCGCCGCTTTCGTCGGTGGCCCCGCTCCGCTCGTGCCGGCCGCGAGCACCGGCCGCCCGCCGATCGAGCCCGGCACGTCGTTCTATGTGCGCGGCTACAGCAACGGCGAGCAGACGCGCTGGCTCGAACGCACGCTGCGCCATGCCGCGCACGACGACGACATCGACTGGATCGTCGTGCAGATGCACCAGGACGCGCTCAGTTCGTCGAAGACGGGCAACGGGTCCGACAAGGGCATTCGCGAAGCGTGGCTGCCGCTGTTCGACCGTTACGGCGTCGATCTCGTGCTGTGCGGCCACGATCACGACTACGAGCGCAGCTACCCGGTGCGCGGCTGCAATCACCGCGCGGGCGTCGATGCGAAGACCGGCGAAGTGGTCGAGACGCTGCAGCCGCGCCCGGTCGGCTCGAACGACCCCGACCGCACGACGTTCGACACGAGCCACGGCACGATCCACCTGATCCTCGGCGGCGGCGGCACCAGCGCGCCGCTCGACGTGTACGGCGAAAATCCGTCGACCGGCTTTGCGCAGGCGAAGGTGTTCACGAAACCGAACCGGCCGGTGCCGGGCGGCGCGCCGAACACGTTCGTGCGCCAGCCGGCCGATGCGCTCGAGGATGCGATCTGGTCCGCGCGCCGCGATACGGGCACCGGCTACGGAATCGCGGTGTTCGATCACGATCCGGGCAAGCCGGGCGGCCACACGACGATCACGATGCGCTACTACCATGCGCCGGGCGCCGACCAGCATCCGACCGCGCAATACGCGCTGTTCGAGACGATCGAGCTGAGCAAGAAGCGGCGCGAGCGGTGATCGACGCATCGGGCGCCCGCTGCGACGAGCGCCCGATGCGTGGCCGTCGACGGACGGAACGCGCGGCGCGGGTTGGAGTGCCCGCATCGCACTCCGGCCATGCAGATGCGTTTCGAATACCGCATTCACACGCCCCCCACGGCCGACGCATTCGACGCCATCGCGAATACGCTGCCGCACACCACGCTCTGCCGACGCGGAAAGCGATGCTCGATTCGATCGGACACGCGCTGTCGGGAATCGGTGCACCGTGGCGTATCGGCTCGCGCGACCGAATCGATCGGACACGCCGGTCCGGCTGAATCGCCGCGACGGCTGCGCCCCCGTAAAATGCGCGCTTCCGGCGAAATCTTCTCTTTGTATCGCTGCTCACGATGACGGCACGCGCGAGCCGACCCGAATCATCCGAAATCGAATCAACATGTTGAAACAGGCAGCAAGCATCAAACGCAAGAACAACGCAACGCTCGCCGGGCTCGGCGCGGTGCTGTTATGGGCGTCGGTGGTCGCACTCGTTCGCGGGGTCAGCGAAAGCCTCGGCGCGACCGGCGGCGCGGCGATGATCTATACGGTGGCGTCCGTGCTTCTGCTGTTTTCGATCGGCTTCCCCGACCTGAGCCGGTTCCCGAAAAACTATCTGCTGTGGGGCGGGTTGCTGTTCGTGTCCTACGAGGTGTGCCTGTCGTTGTCGATCGGCTATGCGAGCAACGCCCGCCAAGCGATCGAAGTCGCGATGGTCAACTATCTGTGGCCGAGCCTCACGCTCGTCGCCGCCATCGTGTTCAACAAGCAGCGCGCGAACTTGCTGGTCGTGCCCGGCGTCCTGCTGTCGATGCTCGGCATCTGCCGGGTGCTCGGCGGCGACCAGGGGCTCGATCCGGCGGGCATGCTGCGCAACGTCGCGGACAATCCGCTGAGCTACGGGCTGGCGCTCTTCGGCGCGCTGATCTGGGCCGGCTATTGCACTGTGACCGCGCGCATCGCCGACGGCAAGAACGGCGTGACGCCGTTCTTCATGCTGGTCGCCGCGGTGCTCTGGATCAAGTTCGCGATCGAAGGCGGCGGCGGCATGACGTTCAGTTTGCGCGCGGTCGTGTATCTCGTGCTGGCGGCGTCGGCACTCGGCTTCGGCTATGCGGCCTGGAACACCGGCATCATGCACGGCAACGTGACGGTCATCGTCGGCGCATCGTACTTCACGCCGGTGCTCGCCGCCGCCCTCGCCGCCGCGCTGCTGCACGCGCCGCTGTCGGCCGAATTCTGGCAAGGCGCGTCGATGGTGTGCGGCGGCTCGATCCTGTGCTGGCTCGCGACGCGCGGACGGCGTCGTGACGAGACCGGGCCCGTGCCGGTCGCCAAGGAAGCCAAGGGCAATTGCCACGGGTGACGACGGCAGGTGCCGTCGACACAAAGCCGGATCGCTGCCGGCGATTCCCCGAACCGTCGACCGACGTGCGCTAGCTGCGCGATTCCAGCGCGATCCGCACAGCCAGGCCGGCCAGCACCGTGCCCATCAACCCGCGCTGAACCGCCGCCCAGCGCGGCCGTCCCGCGAGAAAACCCGCGATCGAACCGGCCGCGCACGCGATCAGCGCATTGACGCCGACGCTCACCGCGATCTGCACGCAGCCGAGCGCCAGCGATTGCGCGAGCACACTGCCGTGCCCCGGCACGATGAACTGCGGCAGCAACGACAGATACATCACCGCGATCTTCGGGTTCGCGAGGTTCGTGACGAAACCCATCGCGAACAGCCTCGCGCGGCTGTCGTGCGGCAACTGCCGGACCTGGAATGCGGAGCGCCCGCCCGGCTTCAGCGCCTGCCATGCCAGGTAGGCCAGATACAGCGCGCCGGCGAGGCGCAGCGCATCGTACGCATACGGCACGGTCATCAGCAGCGCGGTGATGCCCACTGCCGCACACACCATGTAGAAGACGAACCCCAGCGCGACACCGCCGAGCGAGACCAGCCCGGCGCGGCGGCCCTGGCAGATCGAGCGCGACACCAGATAGATCATGTTCGGTCCGGGCGTCAGCACCATGCCGAGCGACACGAGTCCGAACGCAAACAGGGTGGGCAAGGCCGGCATGGCACACTCCTTCAGGGCAATGACAACGAGGTCGGAACAATGTATTGCATCTCAACCATCGTCGGCATGAATAACTTGCAAGTGGCTAATGAAGACCATTCATCATGGCTACCGGTCGCTATTTGCCCTTTTTCGCGCGCGTCCGGATCGTCTTTTCCGCCTTCGCGCGTTGCGCATCGACAAGCCGCACGAATTCATCGGCAACCGCATTTCCTGCGATATTCCACGCCAGCCGCACGGAGCGATGCAGCCGTGGCGACAGCGCCAGCACGCGACCGCCGAACGGCGTGTATGTCAGCGTGATGCGCGGCACGATCGATACGCCCATGCCGGCCTCCGCCATCGACAGGATCGTGCGCATCTCGACGACGTTGAACGCGGCTCGAAGCGGCACGCCGCCGCGCGCGAAGTAATCCGCGATCACCGGCCCGCACCCCGCCTTCGAGAAAATGAACGGCGCAACGGCCAGTTGCCTGGCGGTGACGCTCTTGCGGCCCGCGAACAGGTCGTCCGCCGCGACCGCGACGAAATCCTCGTCGAGCAGCGGCAGGTTGTGCGCGAATGTCTTCGTGCCGGCCACCACGCCGACGTCGGCCGTCCCGTCGTCGATCCACCCTTCGACTTCGCTGTCCGTGCCTTCGAGCAGCACCGCCGATACGCCCGGGTGCATGTCCTTCAACGCCTCGAGCGCGGGAACGACGAACGCCAGCGACACGCTCGGCAGCGATGCGACCACCAGCTTCCCTTCGAGCTTGCCGCGCGACAGGCTGAACTGCTGGCGCAGCATCTGCGCTTCCCGCACCACGCTCCGGACATACGGCCACAGGCGTTCGCCTGCCGCGGTCAGGACGACCGGCTGCCGGTCGCGCCAGAGCAACTTGACCTGCGTGATGTCCTCCAGTTCCGTCAGCGCGTGGCTGATCGCGGATTGACTGCGGCTGAGCCGGTCTGCCGCGGCGGTCAGCGAGCCGAGTTCGACCACGGCGGCCAGGGCCTGCAACTGGGCAAGCGTCATCGGATTTCCTCGTTCGGAGATATGTACGCCGCGCATGAGGCGGCCAGTTCTGTTGAATTATATTGAACCGGTTCGACGGTCATGCATCGGGCGCGAGCAGGATCGCGCATGGGTTCTGAAAGCTGCGACGCGTAGTATTCGCAGACCCGGCGTATCGCGCCGACCGACAGCGCGGACGATACGCGACCGGCTTTGCCGCGCGTACGCCGATGTCGACGTCAGCGTCGCCATGTCTTCAGAGGCACGAAATGGAAACCTATGTGTTGCTGGGCTGCGGATTGGGCGTCGGCCTGTTGATCGCGATCTGGGGTATCTGGTCGCTCCGATGACGTGCACCGGCCCCGTCCGCGCGCAAGGACTCCGTATGGAGAAGGACGGGAAACCGTAGTGTCGGCGAACGGTTCCGGTTCGCTCGGTTCGCAGCCCGATCGAGTCCGCCATCGCCTGTCCCGCGGGCCGTCGGCCGCCTCTGCCGCCCAGCGCGTAATCGTCCGACGCCACGCCCTGCTCCATTCCCGAAGACGCGTTAGACTATTCGGATGGAACAATGCCGTTATTGCCAGAGAGTCCGCGATGAATGGGATTGCCACGGCGACGAATGCCGCCGCGCAATTGCCAAGGCGCTGCGCCGGCAGCGTGCGGGCCTGCCGATGGTGCCCGATCGCATTCGCAACGAGTTGCCGTCCGGCGCACCGACCCAGCAAGTGATCGCCGTCCTGTCGCGCCAGCGCCTGCGCGCGCGCCGCGGTAACGAGGAACGCCGCGAGCGCAAGGAAATCGACGACGACGGGGTCTGATCCAGCCGCGCTGTAGCCCTGCGGTTCCGCTGCAAGCTATTCGCCGTGGTTGGCCGGCGACGCGTGCCCCAACGCCGTACGCGATATCCTGCTCCATACTCTCCCGCGATTGCCCGCCATCCTCGCAATACAGCATGGGGACGGATCGCGTTTGCGCTGCATTATTACCCGTAACGCAACGATCTTTCCCTCAAAGTCACGTTTACCCTAGGTGAGCCGGCGCCTACGATGTAATCAACCGCTGACGACGTGGTGTCGAACGCGGAAAGCCAATAAACATCGGAGGTCATCATGAAATCGCTCGTTTCCGCAGTCGTTGCCGCCGTCGCCCTGTCCGCGTCGTTCGGCGCATTCGCACAAAGCACCGTGACCCGCGCCCAGGTGCGCAACGAACTGGTCCAGCTCGAAAACGCCGGCTACAAGCCCAGCCAGGCGAGCCCGCACTATCCGGCCGACATCCAGGCCGCGCAAGCCCGCGTGCACGGCATCGACAACAGCGGCTTCGGTTCGCAACCGGCCGCGACCGTCGAGGGCGGCGTACCGGCCGGCCGGACACACAGCCCGCGCGACTCGGTCTACTTCGGCCACTAAGCGTGCCGCCGCGCGCCTCGCGCGTGCAGCCCGCACCGGCGACGAGCCCGTCCCGCGACGGGCTCGTCGCGTTTTGCCCGGCCGTCAGCCGCCGCCGCCCGACGCGGCGCGGCCGGTCCCGTCGGGTGCGCCGCCGCGGACGAGGTCCTGATAGCGCACGCACACGCTCTGCGCGGACGCCTTCGCCGCATACATCGCCGCGTCGGCCTTGACGAGCAACTCTTCGGCCGATGCGCCGTCCGCAGGAAACTCGCTGACGCCGATGCTCGCGCCGACGGCCATGCGCCCTTCGTCGAACTCCAGCTCCTCGGCCATCACGATCTGGATGCGCGTTGCGACATCGCCGATCACCGCCGGCGACCGCACGTCCGAAATCAGCACGATGAATTCGTCGCCGCCGAGCCGTGCAGCCATGTCGTCGCCGCGCAGCACCCGGCTCAACCGCTTCGCGACCGCGACGAGCGTGCGATCGCCGGCCGAGTGTCCGTGCTGGTCGTTGATCTGCTTGAAGCGGTCGAGATCGACGAACATCACCGCCAGCCCCTCGCGCGCCGCGGCCGCATGCCGGATCGCCGCATCGAGATGCTCCATGAACAGCAGGCGGTTCGGCAGGCCGGTCAGTGGGTCGTGACCGGCGAGATGCGTGAGCTCCTGCTGCTTCGCGCGCAGCATCGCCATCTGCGTGCGTATCTCGACGCGCATGCTGTCGAAACAACGCGCGAGCACGCCGATCTCGTCGGCTCGCGCGACCGGCAGCCGTTCGGCGGCCGAATCGTCGAACACGTGCGTCGCCGCGCGCGCGAGCGCCTGCAACGGCCGCGTGATCGCACGCGCGAACAGGATCGCGAGAATCACCGCCAGCACGCTCGACACGAGCACCATCCTGACGATCCGCTCTCCCAGCATGCCGTCCGGCGCGAGGACGTCGGCCAGCGGGCGGGCCATCCCGAGCACGACGAAGCGGCTGCCCTCGTCGTGCCCGAACGGCGTGCGCACGAACGCGAACATCTGGCCCGGCGCCTGATCGGGCTGCGCGAGCCCATTGAACGTCACGTTCATGCGCCCGCTGTCGAACAGCGCGCGCGTGACGGCAAAACGGTCCTGCATCAGCACGCGCCGGCCGCGATCGAAACCGAACGTCTGTTCCGGATCGGGATGCACGAGAAAATCGCCCCACTCGTTCGCGAGATAGACCGCATAGTCGTCCGGCAGATCGCGTTCGATCCGGTCGAACACCCGGGAGAGTTCGACGTCGACGACGAGCGCGCCGACCGTCTGGCCCGACGCGTCGATCACCGGCGTCCCGACGCGCAGGATCGGCAGCCCTTGCGCCGCATGCGATCCCGTCTCGTGATTGATCACGATCGGCGACAGGTAGATATGGCCGGGCGCCGTCGCGAGCGTATCGAATACGTAGGAAAACTGCCCTTTCTCCTGAAACGCGCTTTCGGGCAGCACGACGATGCCGCGCGCATCGCGATCGACGTGAATGCGTTCGATCCCGAAATGCCCGCTTGCGATCAGGCGGATCTGCAGGTATTCCGCATGATTTCTCATGAAGCTGTAATACACCTGCTCGAGCCGCATGCGTCGCGCGTTGTCCGGATTTTCGCTACCCGCGACGGCCGCGGACGACGGCAACTGTGCGAGCACGAGCGCGTCGTCCGCAACGTCGGCGAGCGCGGTCGTGAAGCGCTGCCCGAGCAGTTGCGTCGACATCAGCAGACTGTGCTGCGCTTCCTGCACCAGCATCGCGCGGTTGGCGCGATACGCGTAGTAGCCGGTCGTGCCGGACGCGATCACGCCGATGCACGCGAACAGCACCGACAGCTTCGACGTGAGCCCGAGCCGGATCATTTTGCGAAGCGCTCCGGCCGATCGCCCGACACGATGCGGCTCCACAGCGACTCGCGGCGCGCGATGTCCTCCACGGGCTGAAGCCACACGAGATGCTGGTGCCCGGTATCCAGGCCGCGCGGCTCGAGCGTGTTCGCGAGCCCCTGACGCTCGGTCAGCAACGTGCCGATCGCCGGTTCGAGCATGTAGTTGATCCACGCGAATGCAAGCTCGGGCCGTCGCGTGCCGCGCGTGACGGCCCAGCAATCGAGCCACGCGAGCGCGCCTTCGTCCGGGATCACGTAGCCGACGTCCGCGCCGGCGCGACGCAACTGCTCGACCTGCTGCGTGCCGTAGTTGCCGAACATCAGCGCCGCGCGATGCTGGACGAACAGCGCGGTCGCTTCCTCGGGCAGCGTGTAGTACGTCAGCAGGTTGCGGCGCAGGTCGATCAGCTTGCGGGCCACGGCAAGCGTCTGCGCGGGCGACAGGCGGAACGGATCGGGATAGCCGAGCGCCAGCGCCGTGAACGAGAAATTGTGCTGCGCGCTGTTGAAGTCGAGCACCTTGCCGCGATAGCGCGGATTCCACAGCTCGCGCATCGAGCGCGGCGCGGCCGGCACCTGCTTGCGGTCGTAGATCAGCCCCATCGACGAATACGTGAACGGGATCGCGTAGGACGCGCCGCCCTGCACAAGGCCGCCGATCGTCGCGAGCTGCTGGAAATTCGGCAATTGCCGCCGCCGGTTCGGGATATGCGACAGGTCGATCGCCGCGAGCAGGTGTTCATGCGCATAGCGCTGGATCTCGGCCGTGTTCGCGGCCAGCACGTCGTACGGCGGCGGTGACGCGCTGTGCATCCGCGTCCACAGCGCCTCGTCGGAATCGACCAGCGTCACTTCGACGCGCACATGAAACTGCGTCTCGAATGCGCTGACGATATCGCTGTCCGCGTAACCGGGCCACGCCAGCACGCGCAGCACGTTGTCGTTGACGGCTTCGGGAGAGACGGCGAAGGCCGGCAGCGCGAGCGCGAGCCAGCCCAGCATCGATATGATGAACAGCGTGCGCACGGCGCCGCGGGCGCGCGCACATGCGCCGATTCCCCTGATCAATCGGACCCCGCGTGAATCGCCCGCCTGCATCCGACTGTCCTTTTTTGAGTCGATGCGATATCCCGCAACGAGACCATAAAACGCAGGGGCACGCAATCGGAACAAGCCGCACATCGCGGATATTCGCGGGCGTCGCGGCAAAACGCACCCCAATTACAGGGGCCTGCGTCGGGGGCACGCCGATACCCGCGCACGGCGCATCGCTCGGCGGGAACCGGAATTTCGCGGGCCATCTCGCGGGCATCTTCATCACGACCTTCACCGGCGTGATGCCGTCGATCACGACCGGCTCGTTCGTGGTACCGCTCGCCGTGGCCGGCGTGCCGTGCGTGCTCGTGGTCGGCAAGGCCGAGCCGTCGCGACCGCAGCAGCGCGGCGCCAGCGGCCAGATTGTCGAGCCGAACGCGCCCTGACGCATCGGGACGGGGCGGCTGACACTCCGCGGCTTTCCTTTTCGGGCCGCGCATCGGACAATGAGCGCCGCCCGTCGGCGCGGCGCCGCTTCGGCCCGCGTACGGCGACGACGCGCTCCGCCCACGCCGATGAAACGCTACGAAACCCTCGCCCACACGATCGCCGACGACATCCGCAACGGCAACCTCGCCGTCGGCACGCGCCTGCCGTCGCTGCGGCAAATCATCGCGCAACATGGCGTAAGCCAGTCGACGGTGTTTCGCGCGTATTACCTGCTCGAACAGTGGGGGCTGATCCGTGCGCGCGAACGCTCCGGCTACTACGTCGCGCCGGGCGCCCAGCCGGCCGCGAGCCCGGCGACGAAACGCCGTGCGAGCCGCGCCGGCGCCACGCGCAAGGTCGACATCAGCAGCCTCGTATTCTCCGTGCTCGATGCGGCCACGCAGCCCGGCATCGTGCCGCTCGGTTCCGCGTTCCCGGCGCCGCAGCTGTTTCCGCTGCCGCGCCTGGCGAAGTCGCTCGCACAGGCCACGCGGCTCGTGAGCCCGTGGAGCACGGTCGTCGACCTGCCGCCCGGCAACGAGGCGCTGCGCCAGCAGATCGCGCGGCGCTATCTCGCGACCGGCATTTCGCAGCCGATCGACGAAATCGTCGTCACGAACGGCGCGCTCGAAGCACTGAACCTGTGCCTGATGGCGGTGACGCGGCCCGGCGACGTCGTCGCCGTCGAAGCACCGGGATTCTATGCGGCGCTGCAGGCAATCGAGCGGCTCGACCTGCGCGCGGTCGAGATTCCCGTCGATCCGCGCACGGGCCTCGATCTCGATGCGCTCGCGAACGCACTCGACCGGCACGACATCCGCGCATGCTGGTTCATGACCAATTTCCAGAATCCGACCGGCGTTACGCTGACCGCCGAAAAAAAGCGTGCGCTCGTCGAATTGCTCGCGGCGCGCAACGTGCCGCTGATCGAGGACGACGTGTACGGCGAACTGCATTTCGGCCCGGACTATCCGCTGCCCGCGCGCGCGTTCGACCGTCACGGCCTCGTGATGCACTGCAGTTCGTTCTCGAAAACGCTCGCGCCCGGGTATCGGATCGGCTGGGCCGCCGCGGGCCGGTTCGCGGAGAAGGTGCAGCGGCTCAAGCTGATGACGACGCTGTCGGCCAGCATTCCCGCGCAGGCCGGCATCGCGAACTATCTAGAACACGGCGGCTACGACCGGCACCTGCGCAAGCTGCGCGGCGCGCTGCACACGCAGCTCGACCGGATGGACGACGCGCTGCGGCGCTGGCTGCCGGCCGGCGTCGAATGGGTGCGGCCCGACGGCGGGTATTTCCTGTGGCTCGCGTTCCCCGACGCGATCGACGCGATGGAGCTGCATCGCCAGGCGATCGCACGCGGCATCAGCTTCGCGCCGGGCCCGCTGTTTTCGGCCGCGCACGGCTTCGAGCGCTGCGTACGCGTGAACTTCGGCCATCCGTGGAGCCGCGACATCGAGCGCGCGATCCGCGTGCTCGGCGAACTGGTCGCGCAGCCGTCGGTCCGCAAGGCAGGCTGATCGCGCAACGCGCGCTGCGCCGGCCACGTCACGGCCATGCAGCCGATCCGTACGCGGGTTACATTGCAGGTCCCGCCGCCCTTCACGACGACTCATGAACCCACTGCCTTATCTCGATCACGACGCGCTGCTGAAACTGACCGCCGAAGCGGCGCACGTCACGCAGCCGTGCACGTGCACGAAGACCTCGCTCGCCGGCTGGACGACCCTGCCGCTGTCGCTGCCGGACGCCCAACTGATCGAAGTGGCCACGCTCATCCCGCCGGGCGAACCCGAGCCGACCTACGCGGAATATCATCCGGCCGGCACGCGCTACGCGTCGGACGACGCGCCGATCGCGCCGCGCCATTTCCCGTACAACCGCTGCACCGTCAGCCGCTGCCGCACGTGCGGCCGCCTGTTCCTGCGCTACCAGGAAGGCGGCGGCTACTTCATCGACCAGCGCATTCGCGCGCTCGATCCGGCGCTCGTCGTCGACGCATGACCTCGGCCACGGGCATGCGCGCATGCCCGGCCCGCGCCGGCGCCCCGCCGGCCATCTGCTGCGCCTTTTTCGTTTCGATCTGCTGCTTGTCCCGCCGCATCGCGTTCCCTACGCTGTCTTCCGTTGCCTGACATCCGTCGCAACGCCTTCCCGCGCCGCGCGCCGTTCGCCGTGGCGCCTCTCGCTATCACGTCATGTATCGATATACCGATTTCGACCGGGCGCTCGTGCACAGCCGCGCCGCCCAGTTCCGCGACCAGCTCGAACGCTGGCAGCAAGGCACGCTCGGCGAGGACGCGTTCAGGCCGCTGCGCCTGCAGAACGGCTGGTACGTGCAGCGCCACGCGCCGATGCTGCGCGTCGCGGTGCCGTACGGCGAGCTGTCGAGCGCGCAGCTTCGCATGCTCGCGCGGATCGCGCGCGACTACGACGTACCCGACGACGCCACCTACCGCGCCGCGTGCGACGCCCAGGCGTTGCTCGGCACGTTGCGCCTGCCGACCCGCAGCGCGCACTTCACGACGCGCACCAACGTGCAGTTCAACTGGATTCCGCTGGCGAAGGCGGCCGACGTGATGGACCTGCTCGCGACCGTCGACATGCACGGCATCCAGACGAGCGGCAATTGCATCCGCAACATTTCGTGCGACGAACGCGCGGGCGTCGCGCCGGACGAGATCGCCGATCCGCGCCCGTTCGCCGAAGTGATGCGCCAGTGGACGACGCTGCACCCCGAATTCGCGTTCCTGCCGCGCAAGTTCAAGATCGCGATCACGGGCGCGACCGAAGATCGCGCGGCGACCGACTGGCACGACGTCGGCCTGAAGCTCGTGCGCGACGACGCGGGCGCGCTCGGCTTTCGCGTGAGCGTGGGCGGCGGGATGGGCCGCACGCCGACGATCGCGACGCTGCTGCGCGCGTTCCTGCCGTGGCAGCACGTGATGAACTACATCGAGGCGATCGTCCGCGTGTACAACCGCTACGGGCGGCGCGACAACAAGTACAAGGCGCGGATCAAGTTCCTCGTGAAGACCGAAGGGCAACGCTACATCGACGACGTCGAGGAAGAGTTCCGCCAGATCGTCGTTCACGACGGCGGCCCGCACACGATCCCGCAGGCCGAATTCGATCGCGTCGCCGCGTCGTTCGTCCCGCCGCGGTTGAAGCCGCGCACGCTCGACCTCGCGGACGCGAACGCGCGCTTGTCCGCGCAGGCGAGCCGTCATCCGGCGTTCGCGCGCTGGCTCGCCCGCAATGTCGCCGATCATCGCGACCCGGCGCTGCGCATCGTCACGCTGTCGTTCAAGCGCCGCCTGCAGGCGCCCGGCGACGCGTCGCCGGACCAGCTCGACGCGCTCGCCGATCTCGCCGACCGCTTCTCGGCCGGCGAGGTGCGCGTCACGCACACGCAGAACGTCGTGCTGCCGTGGGTACACGTCGACGACCTGTTCCTGCTGTGGGAAAACGCTCGCGCAATCGGGCTCGCAAGCGCGAACGTCGGGCTGCTGACCGACATGATCGCGTGCCCGGGCGGCGATTTCTGCGCGCTCGCGAACGCCCGCTCGATTCCGGTTGCCGACGCGATCGCCGAGCGCTTCGACGATCTCGACCTGCTGCACGACATCGGCGACCTCGACCTGCACATCAGCGGCTGCATCAACTCGTGCGGCCATCATCACAGCGGCCATCTCGGCATTCTCGGCGTCGACAAGGATGGCGCGGAGTGGTACCAGGTCACGCTCGGCGGGTCGGACGGCTCGATCGCGAGCGGCCCCGCACGGCCGGGCAAGGTGATCGGCCCGTCGTTTTCGGCGGACGAGATCGTCGACGTCGTCGATGCGATCGTCAACGCGTATCTCGATGCGCGGATCGACGCGAACGGCCGCAGCGAACGATTCATCGACACGGTGCGCCGCGTCGGTACCGAACCGTTCAAGACCGCCGCGAACACCGCGCGTCATCAGGAAGAACCCGCATGAACCACGAAACCGCGAACGCAAGCGCGCGCATCCGCCTGTTGACGCCGGCCGAACATGCCGACGAAACCGAGCAGCACGGCGCGGCGACGCTGACGATCGGCAACGACGAGGAACTGCCGCCGCTCGCCGCGCGCATCGCGCACGCCGAGCGCATCGACCTGCAGTTTCCGTCGTTCACCGACGGCCGCGCATACAGCCAGGCCTACCTGCTGCGCAGGCGCTACGGCTTCGCCGGCGACCTGCGCGCGACCGGCGACGTCCTGGTCGACCAGTTGCTGCTGATGGAACGCACGGGATTTTCGAGCGCGGTGCTCGGCGACGACACCGATCTCGCGGCCGCACGGCGGCAGCTCGACCGGTTTCCGGGCTTCTATCAGCGCGATGCGAGAACGACCCTGCCGCCGCAGGACGCGGCAGCACAGCCCGGAAAATGAAACGGGCGGCTCGCTGGCCGCCCGTACGATGAACCCGGAAGCAAAATCGGCCCGCGCCCGCCGTCAAGCGGGCGCCGCCGGCATTCAGCGCGCCGCCGCCGGCTTGCCGAACCCGCCGAGGATCTTCTTCTCGAGCGCGATGTAATCGCGGCCGAAGTGGTGATCGCCCTGTGTCTTGATCACGTCGGCGCCCGTGTTCGCGAGCGCCGGGCACATCGTGTCCGTCTCTTCCGCGCCATAGAAGCACTGCACGAGCGCGGGCGGCACCTTCGCGATTTCCGGCGCGACCTTCAGCGCCTTGTCGCTCGCGGGCATGCCGAGCCAGCCCGTCACGCGAATCTGGAAATCGGCCGACGGCGCGAAGCCGAGCAGCGACATCACCGCGACCCTGTCGCGCAGGTCGGCCGGCAGCCGGTTGTACGCGAACGGCATCACGTCGGCGCCGAACGAGTAGCCGACCAGCGCCACGCGGTTCGCATGCCAGCGCGCCATGTAGGTGCGCATCACGCGGGCCAGATCGCGACTCACCTGCACGGGCGGCTTCTCGCTCCAGAAGTAACGCAGGGCGTCGATGCCGACCACCGACACGCCGTCGCGCTGCAGCGCCTCGGCGATCGTCTTGTCGAGATCGCGCCAGCCGCCGTCGCCCGAGATCACGATCGCGAGCCGGTCGCTGCCGCCCTTGGCCGGCAGCTCGACGAGCGGCAGATCCGACACGTCGAGCTCGTCGCTGCTGCTGGTGTCGCGCAGGTGCGACGTGACGAGCGACACGAGCTTCGCGGTATCGCCCGCGGCAGCCGTTTCGACGAAACCCGGCATCGCGCGGCGCACGATCGTCGAATCGGGCGGGCACGGCTTGAAGCGCGGATCGAGCTTCGCGGCCGGACCGACCGCGACAACGCCGGCGATCGTGTTCTCCGGCGCCATCGACAGGATCTGCTTCGCGATCGCGCCGCCCTGACCCACGCCCGCGACGATCGGCGTGAAATAGCGCGACGACTGCGCGAGCCGTTCGAGTTGATGGCTGACCGCCTCGGCGTCGCCGTCGAGGTGGTGGCAGGCCTCCTGCTTCGCGGCGAGATTCGCCGCGTAACGCCCAGAATCGACGCCGACCGTCATCGCGCCGGCTTTCGCGAGCGCGTCGGCCGCCTGCTGATCGGCGGCATGCCACCCGGCCTCGCGTGAGAACAGCACGACGAAACCGCGCAGCGGCCCGCTCGGCCTGGTCACGGTCACGGGCCCGTAGCGGCCGCCGGACACGGTTTCGGATTTCACTGCGGCCGGCTGCGCGGCGCACGCGGCGCCGGCCAGCATCATTCCCGCGCAGGCGGCTGCCGCCCGCGCGATTCCCTTCTTCAACATCATGAACGCCGACCTCCAGCCAGCAATGACAGATCCGCGAGCGTGACGAACACGCCGACCGAGCCCGAGGCCGCGAGATAACGCGGCTCCCAGTGCGGTTCGAACTTGCTCTTGAAAGCGCGCAAGCCGCGGAAGTTGTAGAAGCGGCCGCCGAAGCGCCAGACCATCAGCCCGAGCCGGTGGAACGGCGACGGCATCTTCGCCGCGCCCATCCCCGAGAACGGCGCGATGCCCAGGCTCAGCTTGCGGAACCCCGCTTCCTTCAGATGCAGCGCGAGCTGCGTAAACAAATACTCCATCGCGTACGGCGATGCGTCCGGCAGATGGCGCATCACGCCGACCGTCGCCTCGGTGTTGAGGTCGGTCGTCATGAACGTGACGAACGCGATCGGCTTGTCGGCCTGCCGGACCAGCATCACCGACTGCGTCGACAGATAGCCGTCGTGGAACGCGGCCACCGAGAAGCTCTTCTCGCGCGCATCGCGGCTGTCGAGCCAGCCGTCCGAGATGTCGCGCAGCGCCGGCAGCGCGGCCGGCACGTCGCCCGGCGCGATCACCTCGACCGTCAGCGCATCCTTGTCGCCGCGGCGCAGCGCGTAGCGCAGGTGCGACCGGTTCGAGCCCTTCAGGTCGAACTGGTCGAGCGCGATATGCGCTTCCTCGCCCAGCTTCATCAGCGTGAGCCCCGCGTCGAGATACAGCGGCAGCGCGTTCGCGCGCACCTGGTAGAACGCGGCGCGGCCGCTGTGCGCGTGCGCGAGCGCGATGAACTTGCTGATCAGCGCCGGCCACTCTTCACGCGGCCCGACCGGGTCGTGCAGCGCGGCCCACGTGCGGCCGTTCTTCGCGTACATCAGGAACGCGCGGCGCGATTCGGAAAACAGGAACGACTTGTCGCCCATCAGCGCGAGGCCCGCGTCGCTGCACTCCTGCGCGCGGATGATCTGCTCCGCGTCGATCAGGTCCTGCTCCGCGGGTTTCACGAAACGCCCGGGCGCCGGGCGCAGCAGTTGCCACAGCGCGAACAGCGCGACGAACACGCCGGACGCGAGCGTCGCGCGCAGCGCCCGCGGCGCGCGCGCATCGAACGAGAAATGCGACCACAGATCGCGCGTGTACGGCACGTCGCGGAACGCGAAGAACAGCACCCAAACGGCCAGCATCAGCACCATCGCCACCGACACGAACCAGCTGACGGTGAAGCGCTCGGCGAGCAGCGACGAATGACGGTTGAACCGGCGACGGCTGACGAGCAGCAGCACGAGCAGCGTGCCGAGCACGCCGGCCTCGACGAACGCGAGGCCCTTCGCCAGCGACAGCGCGAGGCTCGCGAGCGTCAACGCGAAGGTCATCCACCAGGCGCCGTCGAGCCGGCGCAGCAGCCCGCGCGCGACGAACAGCAGCGCGACGCCGAGCACGCTGCAGATCACCTGCGAGCCTTCGAGCACCCACAGCGGCACGATGTGGCGCAGGATCGCGATCCGGTGCCAGAACGCGGGCGTCGCGCTCGAGATCACCAGCATCCCGCCGACCGCGAACGTCACGAGGCTCAGGAACACCGGCGCGAGCTGCGACACGCGCACGGCCTGCCGCGTCACGAGCCGGCGCCGCAGCGCGCGGCCCTCGAAACCGGCCAGCAGGCCGGCCGACAGCACGAGCGGCACGCCGAAGTAGATCGCGCGATACGCGATCAGCGCGGCAACCATCGCGTGCGCGGGCACTTCGCGACCGAGCGTGAACACCATCGCCGCTTCGAACACGCCGATCCCGCCCGGCGTATGGCCGATCATCCCGAGCAGCAAGGCGGCCGCGTAAACGGTGAGGAAGGTCGGGAAACCGACGGGCGCCGCCGGCAGCAATACCCACAGCGTCAGGCCCGCGGCAGCGACGTCGAGCACCGCGTAGACGACCTGCGCGACGAGATCGCGCCGCGCCGGCACGTCGAACGACAGCCATTTGAAGCGCGTGACGACCGGGCGCGCCGTCTTGCCGCACAGCATGGCCAGCGCGGCAAGCGCGACGAGCAACGCGGCACCCGTCCACGTGAGCACGCCGGGCGCGACGTGCAGCATCGCGGCGAGCGCCTCCGGCACGCAGACCATGCCGACCGCCGTCATCAACACCATCGCGAGCGCCAGCGTGCCGCTCGTGAACACCGTCATCCGGCCGATCTGGGCGGGCGTGACACCCGACACGCCGTACACGCGGGCGCGCACGGCACCGCCCGTCAACGCACCGAAGCCCGTCGCGTTGCCGAGCGCGGAACCGGCGATCGCGCCAATCCACAGCGCGACGCGCGGCACCCTGGCCGCGACATAGCGCAGGCCGACCGCATCGCGGGCGACGAGCGCGAGATAGCTGAGGGCCGTCGCGGCGAGCGACGCGCCCCATTCGCCGGCGGACATGTGACGCAACTGGCGGATCACCGACCGGTAGTCGACGGATTCCGACAAATGCTGGAAAACCACGATCAGCAGCAGGCCGATGCCGAGCGCGAGCAGCGGCGACAGCACGCGTTCGTGGCGGATCAGCGCCCGGGCACGGGCGATCACCGCCTCGGCACGGCCGGGCGAACCAGGGTGGCGGAAAGACATAACGTGTTCAGTGGTGTTGCATAGCGTGTCGCGGCGCGGGTTGCCCGGGCGGCGACCTATCTGGTTGTTCTGCATGGGCGGCCGGCCGAAGACGGGCGGGTGGCGCCTGGATCAGAACTTACGAGTATACGGAACTTATATTACAAAATCTTTCACGTCGCCTTTGTGCCGATTTGTGGTTTCTCGCGCATCGAAACGCATAAAGAAACCGTGCACCCCACGAACGCGAGGTGCGCATCATACCGGCAACGGAGGTCGTTTTTTCATCGGATGAATGACTTGTGATGCATTTGGGTGGAATTTACCGCGCCGAGCCCGGCGGGCGAGGACGAAAACGCGAGGGCGCGGCGCGTTGCGGAATGGCGGCGGGCCGATTCGCTGCGCCCTCCGCGGCGCACCGCCGGTCCGGAAATACGCCGCTGCGCGTTACTTCGCCCGCTCATGCTCCCCCAACCCGATCGCCTTGTAGTCGTAAGTCGGATAGAACTCCGTCCGGTACGCGCCCCAGGCCGTATCCTCGAGCACGCGGTTGACCTCGCGCAGCCGCGACGCCGGCAGCCGCAGCACGACGATCTGCCCGATCCCCATCGCCACCGTCCAGCTCACCACCTCGACGCCCGGCGGCGGAAACGCCTTGTAGAACCCCTGCTTCGCGAGTTGCGCATTCAGCTCCGCAAGCGGGCGCGACTGGTCGTGCTTCAGGAACACGGTCAGCAGCACCGCGTTGTCGGGCGTCGCAGCGGCCGAACCTGCCGGCACCGTCGACGTCTGGCCGATGGCCGGCACGCTGGAAACCGCGGCGGCCGCCAACGCGGCGGCAATCACGAACGTTCGAATCGGAACATGCGGGAAAACGGTCATCACGCAACTCCATGGCTTCGTGGGAGGAGCCGCCATCATGCGCCGTCCGATCCATTGCTGCAGCGAGCGGCCGATGCGGTGACTCGGCGCCCGAGCGGCCGGCGTTCCCGCCCGGAGCGTTCGTGCGCGCCGAGCAGGCGCGCGCACGGGAGCGCCAGCAGTCAACGCGCCAACGAACCGGGCGGACAACCGTCCACCGCTCGCGCGATTCAATACACGTCGCGCATGTAGCGCCGTGCCTTCGAAAGCCGCGCGACGTAGTCGTTCGCGGCTTCGTTCGACATGCCGCCGTGCCGGGCGACGATCGCCTTCAGCGCCGTATCGACGTCCTTCGCCATCCGCGCGGCGTCGCCGCACACATAGAAGTGCGCGCCTTCCTCCAGCCATGCGAACAGCTCGGCGCCCTGCTCGCGCATCCGGTCCTGCACGTAGACCTTGTCGGCCTGGTCGCGCGAAAACGCGAGATCGAGCCGCGTCAGGAAGCCGCTGTCGCGCATCGCATTCAGTTCATCGCCGTAGTAGAAGTCGGTCTGCGCATGCTGCTCGCCGAAGAACAGCCAGTTGCGCCCGCGCGCGCCGCGCGCCTGCCGCTCGTGCAGGAAGCCGCGGAACGGCGCGACGCCGGTGCCCGGCCCGACCATCACGATCGGCACGTCGCCGTTCGCCGGCGGCCGGAAATGCGCGGACTTCTGCACGAACACGGGCACGCGGCCGTCGTCCGCGCGATCGGCGAGGAACGTCGACGCGACGCCTTTGCGCGCACGCCGGCCGTTGTGATAGCGCACGGCCGACACGGTCAGGTGAATCTCGCCCGCGTGCGCGCTCGGGCTCGACGCGATCGAATAGAGGCGCGGCTGCATGCGCTTGAGCATGCCGACCAGCTCCGCGCCCGACAGCTCGACCGGGTATTCGTGCAGCACGTCCGCCAG
Organism: Burkholderia sp. A2; assembly: GCF_001729305.1. Classification (NCBI taxonomy): domain Bacteria; kingdom Pseudomonadati; phylum Pseudomonadota; class Betaproteobacteria; order Burkholderiales; family Burkholderiaceae; genus Burkholderia; species Burkholderia sp. A2. The sequence goes on from NZ_LZXX01000086.1 coordinate 47,037, forward strand.
TTGTTGCCCCCACAACCATTGCTTGAGGTCGGCCTTGCGATCGTCGCCGAGCAGCGACTTCAGCGCGCCGTTCGCGCTGCGCGACGCGATGAAGGCCAGCGTGTCCGGATGCGGGCGCGTGATGTCGAAGTGGCGCGCGAGCGCGTCGCCGAGCCGGATCTCGCCGACGCCCGGCACCGACACGGGCGCATCGGCCTTCAGCGCGGTGACGGACAGCAGCTCGTCGACCAGTTCCGGGCAGTTGGTCGGCCACACGCCGAGCGCGTCGCCGGTTTCGTATTCGAGGTTCGCGCCGTGGGTCGACAGCGACACGTAGCGCGTGTCTTTCGCGGCGCCCGGCCGGTTCAGCCGCAGGTTGGCGACGAGCTTCGACGGCGCCGGATGCGCTTTCGTCGGCAGCAGCCCCGACGGGCTCATCCCGCCGGACGGCACCGCGTGCAGCGCGGCATCGGCCTCCTTGATCCGCGCGACCACGCGCTCGAGCCACTGATCGGCATCGTGCTGGAATTCGACGTCGCAATCGACGCGCGCACACAGGCGCGCCGCGCCGAGTTCCGCGAGCCGCGCGTCGAGCCGGCGGCCGTGGCCGCAGAACTGGTCGTAGTTGCGGTCGCCGAACGCGAGCACCGCGAAATGCACGCCGTCGAGGCGCGCGGCGCTGCCGGCCTGCAATGCGTCCCAGAACTCGCTGCCGTTGTCGGGCGCATCGCCGTCGCCGAACGTGCTCGTCATCAGCAGCACGTATTGCGCACCGGCCAGCGACGCGACCGGATAGTCGGACATGCACGCGGTGCGGATCTCGAAGCCCGCGTTCATCAGCTTGGTCGCGTAATCGTCGGTCAACGATTCGATGTTGCCGGTCTGCGACGCCCACAACAACGTGACCTTCGGGCGCGGGCGCACGATGCGTACGCCGCCGGCCGTGGCGGCGTCGGCCGGCAGCGCGGGCGCGGCACGCTCCGCGGCGTGCGCGGGCAGCGAGCGGCTGAACAGCCCCGCGAGCATGCCGTCGAGCCAGAACCGCACGGGCGGCGTCAACGGCGCGCCGGCCGGCAGCACGGGCACGCTGCCTTCGCGGCGGCCGGCGCTCGCCTTCAACCCGCTGACGAGGCCAGCCACGTACAGCCGCTCGGTGTCGGTCAGCGGCGGCGGCGCGAAATCGGCGACGCCGAGCGCGGCCGCGAAAGTGTCGATGTCTGCCATGTCGGATTCCTGTGAAGCTGCGGCCTGCACCTTCGCCGGCGCGGGGCGCGCGTCGTCGGCGCCTGCATCGGGTTGCTCGGTGTCGGCGGCGGCGTGCGTGAACGCATCGGCTTCGACGCGCGTCAGCGCGACCGCGCAGTATTTCAGTTCGGGTTGCTGCGATTCCGCGTCGATCGCGTCGTTCGTCACCGCGTTGATGCACAGGTCGTCGCCGTACACGTCGTTCCAGTGCATCGGCGCGAAGCAGTTGCCGCGCCGCACGCGGTCCGTCACGACGGCCGGCAGCACCGCGCGGCCGCGTGCCGAACGGATCTCGACGCTGTCCTTCGCGGCGATGCCGAGCGCGCCCGCATCGTCCGGGTGCAGTTCGACGAACGGGCGCGGGTTGAGCTTGTTCAGCATCGCGACCTTGCCCGTCTTCGTCATCGTGTGCCACTGATGCTGCAGCCGCCCGGTGTTCAGCACGATCGGAAACGTGTCGTCGGGCAGCTCGGCCGGATCGACGTGCGGCCGCGCGAAAAAGCGCGCCTTGCCCGACGGCGTCGGGAACGCGATGCGCGGCGCGTCGCTGCCGTCGGCTGCCGTGCGCAGCGGCTGGCTCACGCCGTCGTTCAGGTAGCGGATCGGGTGCCGCTCGCGCGCGGCGCCCGGCGCGACCGGCCACTGCACGGGCCCGTCGCGCAGCGCCGCGTGGCTCGCGCCGCGCAGGTCGTAGCCCGTCGCCGGATTCGAGAAGCGGACGATCTCGTCGAACACGTCGGCCGCCGACGCATAGTCGAACGCATCGCCGAAACCCATCGCGCGCGCGACTTCCGCGATGATGCGCCAGTCGGGCAGCGCGTCACCGGGCGGCGCGACCGCCGCGCGCATCAGCGTCATGTTGCGCTCGGAATTGATCATCACGCCGTCGCCCTCGGCCCACAGCGCGCCGGGCAGCAGGACGTCCGCGTAGCGGTTGGTCTCGGTGTCGAGGAACGCGTCCTGCGCGATCACGAGTTCCGCGGCTTGCAGCCCGGCGATCACGTTGCGCCGGTTCGGCACGGTCGCGACCGGGTTCGTGCAGACGATCCAGCACGCCTTGATGTCGCCCGCCGCCATCCGTTCGAACAGGTCGACCGTGCCGTTGCCGGTGTCCTTGCGCAGCGTGCCGGCCGGCACGCGCCACAGGTTCTCGACGAAGCGGCGGTCGTCGTCGGACGCCACCGAGCGCTGGCCCGGCAGCCCCGGCCCCATGTAGCCCATCTCGCGTCCGCCCATCGCGTTCGGCTGGCCGGTCAGCGAGAACGGCCCGCTGCCCGGGCGGCAGATCGCGCCGGTCGCGAGATGCAGGTTGCAGATCGCGTTGGTGTTCCACACGCCGTGCGTGCTCTGGTTGAGCCCCATCGTCCAGCAGCTCGTCCATTCCTGTGCGTCGCCGATCCACTGCGCGGCCGTGCGAATATCTACTTCGGCCAGCCCCGTGATTTCGGCGACGCGCTCCGGCGTGTAGTCGGCGAGGAACGCGGGCATCGCGTCCCAGCCTTCGGTGTACGTATCGATGAACGCGGTGTCGGTGCGCCCGTTCGCATGCAGCAGGTGCAAGAGCCCGTTCGTCAGCGCGAGATCGGTGCCCGGCCGGATCTGCAGGAACAGGTCGGCCTTGTCGGCGGTGCCGGTGCGGCGCGGATCGACGACGATCAGCTTCGCGCCGGCCTTCACGCGGTCCATCATCCGCAGGAACAGGATCGGGTGACAGTCGGCCATGTTCGCGCCGATCACGAAGAACAGGTTCGCGCGATCGAAATCCTGGTACGACCCGGGCGGGCCGTCCGCGCCGAGCGACTGCTTGTAGCCGGTGCTCGCGCTCGCCATGCACAGGCGCGAATTCGACTCGATGTTGTTGGTGCCGACGAAACCCTTCGCGAGCTTGTTGACGAGATATTGCGCCTCGATCGACATCTGCCCCGACACGTAGAACGACAGCGCATCGGGCCCGTGCGTATCGAGCACCGCGCGCAGCCGCCGCGCGGTCTTGGCGATCGCGTCGCGCGCCGGCAGCGGCACGAGGTCTTCCTCGCGGGCACGGCGCACGAACGCACGATCGAGCCGCCCCGAACGGCGCAGCGCGACGTGCGCGGACGAACCCTTCGTGCAGAGCCGCCCGAAGTTGGTCGGATGGTCGGCGTCGCCGGACACCTTGACGACTTCGCCATCCTCGACGTGCAGCACCATCCCGCAGCCGACGCCGCAGTACGGGCACACGCTCTTGACGGGGGTGGCGGTCATGCGTGCTCCGGGGCGCTCAGGCCGCGACCCACACGAAGCCGTCCTCGACCCGCGACGGATACGCGCTCACCGACTTCTCGGGCGCTTCCAGGCATTCGCCGGTGCGCAGGTCGAAGTGCTGCTTGTACAACGGCGATGCAACGACGACGCGCTCGCCGAGGCTGCCGATCAGCCCGCGCGACATCACGGCGGCCTGCGACACGGGATCGACGTTGTCGATCGCGAACACGCCGCCTTCTTCGGCGTGCGCGACGTGAAACACCGCGATCTGCTCGCCGTTGACGAGCGCACACACGCCGGTGTTCGGCACGATGTCGTCGAGCGGGCACACGCGGGTCCAGGACAGCGGAAGACGATCGTTCATGATGGGCTCCTTTAAAAGACGCGGGTATCGGTCCGGGTCAAACGGTTGCGGGTTCGGCGACGACCGGAATCGCCACGGGCTTGCCGCCCGTGCGCTCGGCGGGCGTCGCGGGCCGGATCTGGCCGCGCGTCTCGACGAACGCGATGGTCGTGTCCGGCGCGTCGCTGTTCACGAAATGCCGGAAGCGCTTGCGCGTTTCCGGATCGGTGACCGCCCGCTTCCATTCGCACTCGTAGGTGTCGACCACGTGCTGCATGTCGGCTTCGAGCTCGGCCCCAATCCCGAGCTTGTCGTGCACGACGACGTCGATCAGGTAGTCGAGGCCGCCTTCGAGGTTGTCGCGCCACACGCTGGTGCGTTGCAGCCGGTCGGCCGTGCGCACGTAGAACATCAGGAAGCGGTCGATGGTGCGGATCAGCGTGTCGCGATCAAGGTCGGACGCGAGCAGTTCCGCGTGGCGCGGCTTCATCCCGCCGTTGCCGCACACGTACAGGTTCCAGCCCTTCTCGGTCGCGATGACGCCGACGTCCTTGCCCTGCGCTTCCGCGCACTCGCGGGTGCAGCCGGACACGCCGAACTTGATCTTGTGCGGCGCGCGCAGCCCCTTGTAGCGATTTTCCAGGTCGATCGCGAGACCGACGGAATCGTCGACGCCGTAGCGACACCACGTCGACCCGACGCACGACTTCACGGTGCGCAGCGCCTTGCCGTATGCGTGCCCCGATTCGAAGCCGGCCGCGATCAGTTCCTCCCAGATCGACGGCAGTTGCTCGACGCGCGCGCCGAACAGGTCGACGCGCTGGCCGCCGGTGATCTTCGTGTACAGGCCGTATTTTTTCGCGACCTGGCCGACCGCGATCAGCCCTTCCGGCGTGACTTCGCCGCCCGGCATGCGCGGCACGACCGAATACGTGCCGTCGCGCTGGATGTTCGCGAGGTAGTAGTCGTTCGAATCCTGCAGGCCCGCGTGCTCCTTCTTCAGCACGAATTCGTTGAAGCACGACGCGAGGATGCCCGCGACGGCCGGCTTGCACACGTCGCAGCCGAGCCCGCGGCCGTGCTTGTGCAGCAGTGCGTCGAACGTCGTGATGCGCTCGACGCGGATCAGGTGGAACAGCTCCTGGCGCGAATGCGGGAAGTGCTCGCACAGATGGTTGTTGACCGCGAGGCCCTGCTTCTTCATCTCGGCCTTCATGATCTGCGTGACGAGCGGCACGCAGCCGCCGCACGACGTGCCGGCGCCCGTGCACGTCTTCAGCGCGCCCAGGCTCGTCGCGCCGTCGGCCACGGCCGCGCAGATCCGCGACTTCGACACGTTGTTGCACGAGCAGATCTGCGCGCCGTCCGGCAGCGCGTCGACGCCGATCGCCGGCTTCGCCGCGCCGTCCGACGACGGCAGGATCAGGAATTCCGGCGACTCGGGCAGCTCGATGCGGTTCAGCATCATCTGCAACAGCGTGCCGTATTCGGCCGCATCGCCGACCATCACCGCGCCGTGCAGGAACTTGCCGCAGTCGGACACCACCAGCTTCTTGTAGACCTGGCGGCGCTCGTCCGCGTACTGGTAGGTGCGGCTGCCGGCCGTCGTGCCGTGCGCGTCGCCGATGCTCGCGACGTCGACGCCCATCAGCTTCAGCTTGGTGCTCATGTCGGCGCCGGCGAACGCGGCGTCCGCCGCTTCGTCCGCGTCGCCCGCGAGCTGCTTCGCGACCACGCGCGCCATCTCGTAGCCGGGCGCGACGAGGCCGTACACCATGCCGTTCCAGGCCGCGCATTCGCCGATCGCGTAGATGTCGGCGTCGCTCGTGCGGCACGCGTCGTCGATCGCGACGCCGCCGCGCGGGCCGATCTCGAGCCCGCACGCGCGGGCCAGTTCGTCCCGGGGCCGGATGCCGGCCGAGAAGACGATCATGTCGGCGTCGAGATGCGAGCCGTCGGCGAACGCCATCCGGTGCGCGCCTTCGTCGCCGTCGACGATCTCGAGCGTGTTCTTGCCGGTATGCACGGTCACGCCGAGCGCCTCGATCTTCGCGCGCAGCATCCGGCCGCCGCCGTCGTCGACCTGCACGGCCATCAGGCGCGGCGCGAATTCGACCACGTGCGTGTCGAGCCCCATGTCGCGCAGCGCCTTCGCGCATTCGAGGCCGAGCAGCCCGCCGCCGATCACGACGCCGCGCTTCGCGTGCGCGCCGCACGCCTGCATCGCTTCGAGATCCTCGATCGTCCGGTACACGAAGCAGCCGGCGCGGTCGCGGCCCGGCACCGGCGGCACGAACGGGCGCGAGCCGGTCGCGAGCACCAGCTTGTCGTACGCGAGTATTTCGCCCGACGCGAGCGTGACCGTACGCGCGGCGCGGTCGATCGATGCGACCGGCGCGTTCAGTCGCAGGTCGAATCGCGGATGACGCTCGAAGAAGCCGGGTTCGACGAGCGACAGGTCGTCCGCCGACTTGCCGGCGAAGAATTCCGACAGATGCACGCGATCGTAGGCCGGGCGCGGCTCCTCGCCGAGCACCGTGACCTGCAGCGCGCCCGCCGCACCGGCTTGCGCCGCGACGCATTCGAGGAGCTTGTGGCCGACCATGCCGTGGCCGATGACGATGAGTTTCATGATGACGGTTCCTTCGGTCGATCAGTTCGCGGCGCCGGCGGCGGCCAGCGCGCGATCGCGCAGCTCGGCTTCGCGCGCCTTGTGTTCTTCGCTGAAGCGCACGGCCATCGCGCACAACGCGGTTGCGGTCACGGCAAGGCCGAGCAGGCTCAGCGTGTGCTGCACGTCGCCGACACCCTTCAGCAGGAAAGCCGCGGCGACCGCGCCGACGTTGCCGCCCGCGCCGACGATCCCCGCGACGCCGCCGAGCGCCTTCCGGTCGATGAACGGCACCAGCGCATACGTCGCGCCGCACGCCATGTGCGTGAAGAGGCCGAAGGTCAGCATCGCGACGAGGGCGATGCCGACGCCTTGCGCATGCGAGAACCAGATCAGCCCGAGCCCTTCGCCGATGATCAGCGCGCACAGCAGCGTCGCGCGCACGTCGAGGCTGCGCCGCGCGGCGATCTTGTCGGACAGCCAGCCGCCGAGCGCGCGGGCGAACAGCGCGAGCAGCCCGAACATCCCGACCGCGAAACCGGCGTCCTTCAGCGACAGCTTGAAGTGATCGACGTAGTACAGCGCGGCGATGTTGTGGATGAACACCTCGACGCCGAAGCACGCGCCGTACGTGACGAACAGCATCCACACGCGGTAGTTGCCGCAGGCCGCGAAGAAGCTCGCCCAGCCACCCTTCTTGCCACTGTCGACCGTCACGCCCTGCCTGCGCAGCACGACGAAATCGCCTTGCGGGCAGTCCTGCGTGAAGCGCCAGTACGCCCACGCCATCACGAGCATCGCCACGCCCGGCACGACCAGCGCGATGCGCCACGACGAATCCTCGCCGAAGCCGAGCATCAGGCCCGCGGCGACGAGCAGCGGCATCAGCGCCTGCGTCGCGCCCGCGCCGGCATTGCCCCAGCCGGCCGTCGTCGCGTTCGCGGTGCCGACCACGTTCGGCGCGAACATCACCGACGTGTGGTACTGCGTGATCACGAAGCCCGCGCCGATCGCGCCGATGCCGAGCCGGCAGATCAGGAACCACAGGTAATCGTGCGTGAACGACACGGCGAACACGGGGATCGCGCCGAGCAGCAGCAGCCCGGCATACACGCGGCGTGGGCCGAAGCGGTCGCACAGCGGGCCGACCAGCAGCCGCACGGCGATCGTCGCGGCCACCGCGGCGATGTTGATGTTCGCGACTTGCGCCGCCGTGAGATGGAATTCGCGCGCGATCAGCGGCATCAGCGGCGCGCACGCGAACCACGCGAAGAAGCATACGAAGAACGCCATCCACGTCAGATGGAACGCGCGCATCGGCGCGGTGCGGAGGCTGAAGAGATCGATACGGGTAGCTTTGTCGGTCATGTCGTCCGCCCAAACGAAAAACGGCGTCCTGCGCACCCGGTCTCGTCGAGACCCGATGCGTAGGACGCCGTTGCCCATGAAGCCCGTTGCCGGGCGCTTCGGTATTCGGTACTGCGGACGGATCGCCATTGACCCGTCCGAACGAGCTAACGCAAGCGACGTGCCATGTCGGCGTCAATCACGCCGCGAGCCCCACCGCACAAGGCGCATCGGGCATCGGGCGCGTCACCGCGATGCGCGGCGCGCTCTCCGTCGCGATGCATCGAGGCACAGATGTGGTGCGCTGCAGCACTGTCGCCGTGCGACATCGCGGTGCGCACGGGCGGCGCGCGATGCACGCCGACGCGGCATGGCGAGTGCTCGCGCATGGCGAGCACATGCACGCTCGCGGCCGTCGCACGGTGCGCCGCGCGACGGCCGCATCGTTGCGCCGCTTGGCCCGGATATTGCTGAACGTTTCATTACACCGGCAACGGCGCCGGTGGGCAGTCTCCGAACCTTGCCCGCCCTTCACGGCGGGCCCGACAGGACAACGGCGTCCCCCCGTGCGCGGCACGGCCGGATGCCCGTGCGTCTCGACCGCCCGCCGCCGCCGCGCAGCAACGCGACATCAGACCGCCGCAGCAATGCGATGCGGCACAGGAACACGACATGACGACAGGTAAAGTCACGCTGCTGGGCGCCGGCCCCGGCGACCCCGATCTCCTTACGCTGAAGGCGGTCAAGGCACTGGCCGCCGCCGACGTGCTGCTGCTCGACGATCTCGTCGCGCCCGGCATCGTCGAACTCGCGCCGCAGGCGCGCGTGATCCGCGTCGGCAAGCGCGGCGGCTGCCGCTCCACGCCGCAGGCGTTCATCGAGAAGCTGATGCGCCGCTACGCGCTGCGCGGCGCGCACGTGGTGCGCGTGAAAGGCGGCGACGCGCTGCTGTTCGGGCGCGCCGGCGAAGAACTCGCGACGCTGCGCGCGGCCGCGATTCCGGTCGAGATCGTCAACGGCATCTCGTCGGGATTCGCCGCCGCCGCGAGCCTCGGCATCTCGCTCACGCACCGCGAGCACTGCCAGGGCGTCACGTTCGTCACCGCGCACCGCCAGGACCATGGCGAACCCGACTGGGCACGGCTTGCGGCGACCGGCACCACGCTCGCGATCTACATGGGGATGAGCCGCGTCGAGCGCATCGCGGCGGGCCTGCTCGCCGCGCTCCCCGCGTCGACGCCGTCGGCGGCCGTGCAATGGGCCGGCACGCCCGACGAGCGCCGCTGGACCGGCACGCTCGGCACGCTCGCGCGCGGCATCGAAGCCGCGCGGCTCGGCAGTCCGGCCGTGATCCTCATCGGCGGCGCGATCGGCGAAGCGGCCGCGCAGGACGCGGACGCAACGACCGACGCGACGCTGGCGCGGGCCGCCTGACATGCGCGGCATCGCGCGGCTTCAGCCGCTCTCCGTCTCCGTCCGCCCCGGCCGCGCGCGCGGCCTGCATGCATCGTGCTCCGGTTGCACCGATACGTCCCTGCCCCGCTTGCCCGCCTCATGAGTTCGTCCGCCCCCGTCCGCCTGCGCGTGCTGCTCGTCACCGATACCGACAAGCCGATCGGCGAGCTCGGCGACGCGCTCGCGCGCCTCGGCTACGAGATGCTGAACGACGTCGCGACGCCCGCGCGCCTGCCGGCGGCCGTCGAGGAGCAACGCCCCGACGTCGTGATCATCGATACCGATTCGCCGTCGCGCGACACGCTCGAGCAGCTCGCGGTCATGCATGCGACCGCACCTCGCCCCGTGCTGATGTTCAGCCACGACGCCGACCAGGAACTGATCCGCGCGGCGGTCGGCGCGGGCGTCAGCGCGTATCTCGTCGAAGGGTTGTCGGCCGAGCGCCTCGCGCCGATTCTCGAAGTTGCGCTCGCGCGCTTCTCGCACGACGATGCGCTGCGTCGCCGGCTGGCCGACGTCGAGCGCGAACTCGAGGAACGCAAGCTGATCGATCGCGCCAAACGCGTGCTGATGGACCAGCGCAAGCTGTCCGAACACGACGCCTATGCGGCGCTGCGCAAGCGCGCGATGGATCAGGGCCTGCGCATCGTCGACATCGCGCGACAATTGCTCGACGCGTCACCCCAGTCATGAGTGCCATGAATACCTCTCTCCCCGCCGCGCCGGAACGCGCGCATCTTCGCCTCGGGTTCGTCGCGCTCAGCGACGCGGCCCCGCTGATCGTCGCGCAGCGCCTGAACCTCGGCGCGCGTCATGGCCTCACGCTGGAATTGAGCCGCCAGCCGTCGTGGGCGGCCGTGCGCGACAAGCTGCTCAGCGGCGAGCTCGACGCCGCGCATGCGCTGTACGGGCTCGTCTGCGGGCTGCAGCTCGGCATCGGCGGCCCGCAGGCCGACATGGCCGCGCTGATGGTGCTGAACCGCAACGGCCAGGCGATCACGTTCTCGCGCGGCCTCGCCGACGCTTACCGCGAAACCGGCAGCGTGCGCGCCGCGTTCGCGACGCTCGGCCGCAAGCCGCTGCTCGCCCAGACCTTCCCGACCGGCACGCACGCGATGTGGCTGAACGCGTGGCTCGCGTCGCACGGCATCGATCCGCTGCGCGACGTGCGCAGCGTCGTGATTCCACCGCCCGAGATGGTCGCGGCGCTCGCGGGCGGCGAGCTCGACGGCTTCTGCGCAGGCGAGCCGTGGCACGCGGTGGCCGAAGCGTGCGGCGCGGGCCGCACCGTCGCCGTCACGAGCGAGATCTGGCCCGATCACCCGGAGAAGGTGCTCGCGACCCGACGCGATTTCGTCTCGCTGTATCCGGCCACCGCTCGTGCGCTGGTCCGCACGCTCGTCGACGCGTGCGCGTGGCTCGACAGCGCCGCGCACCGCCGCGAGGCGGCCGACTGGCTCGCGTCGCCCGACGCGCTCGGCGTGCCGGCCCGCCTGATCGCGCCGCGCCTGCTCGGCGACTACGGCGCGGGGCCGTTCGCGACGCCGCCGCTGCCGATCCGCTTTCACGACGGCGGCGCGGTGAACCGGCCCGACCCGCGCGAGGGCCAGTGGTTCCTGTCGCAATACCGGCGCTGGGGCATGCTCGACGGTTCGCACGACGACGCGGGCATCGCCGCGGCGATCGCGCAGACCGCGTTGTATGATGCCGCGGTCGCCGAAGGCGGCGCAGCGGGTCTGTCGCGGGCATAACGCGTGGCCGTAGCGCGCGCCGCGCAATGCAGCCGGTGCCCGCCGGCGCCACGCAGGCGGCCCGGCCGCTGACCGCCGGCCGCCCGTGCCGCGCATGCGGCACCGCGCTGCGATCCCATCCCCGCTCAGGATCCATGCCGAAACAAACACGCACGCCGCTCGACGTGCTGCTCACCGAAATCCGCGCGTGCCGTGCATGCGAAGCCGACCTGCCGCTCGGCCCGCGCCCGGTCGTGCGCGCGCATCGCCATGCACGCATCCTGATCGTCGGCCAGGCGCCGGGCGCGCGCGTCCACGCGAGCGGCATCCCGTGGGACGACGCGAGCGGCACGCGGCTGCGCGGCTGGCTCGGCGTCGACGCCGAGACCTTCTACGACGACACGCGCTTCGCGATCGTGCCGATGGGTTTCTGCTACCCGGGCCGCGGCGCGAGCGGCGACAACCCGCCGCGCCCCGAATGCGCGCCGCTGTGGCTCGACCGGCTGCTGGCCGAACTGCCGTCGATCCGGCTCACGCTGCTGATCGGCCAGTACGCGCAGCGGCATTTCCTGCGCGACACGCGCAAGGCGACGCTGACCGACACCGTGCAGGCCTGGCGCGACTACGGTCCCGCGATCCTGCCGCTGCCGCATCCGTCGCCGCGCAACCAGGCATGGTTCAAGCACCATCCGTGGTTCGACGCCGAGGTCGTGCCCGAGCTGCGGCGCCGGGTCGCGCCGCTCGCGACAGGCTGACCGCGCAGGCGCGGGGCCGCGCCCGTCCCCGTCGCGCCCGGTTCGCTGTACCATCGCGGCTCAACCGCGTCACGAACAGCACAATCCTTCATGCCCTCCACCGCCCCGCCGCGCCTGTACGGGATGCCCGAACGCAGCGACCGGCTCGATTTCTACATCCGCGACCAGGCGTCGCGCCAGGCGATCACCGAGCCGCACCGGCACGCGTATTTCCAGATCCAGTTCAACCTCGGCGGCGACACCGAGCAGCGCATCGGCGGCGTCACGCGGCCGTTTCCGCGCGGCGCGCTCGCGTTCGTGCTGCCGCACCGCGAGCACCTGATTCCGCATCCGGAAGGCGCGCATTTCGTCGTGATCAACTTCAGCCAGGCGTTCCTGCGCGCCGATCTCGACGTCGATCCGCTCGATCTCGAGGACGTGCCCGCGCACCGCTTCCCCGAACTGACGCCGTTCCGCTTCCAGGAGCACCTCGATTTCATCCTGACCGGCGATACGTACGACGAAGCGCGCCGCCTCGCACTGTGCATGCTCGACGCCGATCGCGCGCGCACGTTCGGCTCGACCACGTTGCTGCGCGGCTACCTGCTCCAGCTGATCGGGCTCGTCTGCACCCAGTACGCGGGCGCGCTCGACAAGCTCGCGCAGCGCGGCGCCCAGCGCGCCGGCCGGCGCGACGCACTGGCCCGCGTGCTGCGCCACGTCCGCGCGAACCTGACCCGCGAGGACCTGACGCTCGCCGCGACCGCCGAAGCCGCGTTTCTCTCCCCGAACTACCTCGCGCACCTGGTGCGCAAGGAAACCGGCAGCACCTTCACCGATCTCGTCACCGAGCGCCGGATCGCGCTCGCGCAGTCGCTGCTCGCCCATACCAGCCGGCGCATCGCGGACATCGCACGCTCGGTCGGCTTCCGCGACGAAGGGTATTTCGCGCGGCGCTTCCGCGCGCGGGTCGGCGTGTCGCCGAAGGCGTACCGCGACGCAAACGCCGCGCTGCCCGCCGCCGACGACGCGCAACCCGCCGACGCGTAGTTTTGTCCCGGTAAAACGCAGTTGCGTCGCATCCGCGCGCGCGCGCGTCGGGTATCGTTGCACGCATGCCGGCCGGCGCGCCGGCCATCCGTCTTCCTACCGAACGAGGCCAATCCGATGTCCGCCTATGTCATCGACGCCGCCGAGCGTCCTTCCGTCGAAGTCGAACAGTCGTCCGCGCGCTTTCCGGTGCGCCGCGTCTTCTGCGTCGGCCGCAACTACGCCGACCACGCCCACGAAATGGGCGCCGACCCCGACCGCGAACCGCCGTTCTTCTTCACGAAGCCGGCCGACGCGATCGTCCCGGCCAGCGGCACCGTCGCCTATCCGCCGCTGACGAACGATCTCCATCATGAAATCGAGCTGGTGGTCGCGATCGGCAAGGACGGCCGGTCGATCGACCCGGCCGACGCGCTGTCGCACGTGTGGGGCTACGGCGTCGGCGTCGACCTCACACGCCGCGACCTGCAGGCCGAAGCGAAGAAGCTGAGCCGGCCGTGGGACTGGGCGAAAGGTTTCGACGCATCGGGCCCGGTGACCGCGCTGCGCGCGGCGACGGCCACCGGCCACCCGGCGACCGGCCGCATCTGGCTCGCGGTCAACGGCGACACGCGCCAGCAAGGCGACCTCGCCGACATGATCTGGGCCGTGCCCGACGTCATCGCGTACGTGTCGCGCTCGGTCGAGCTGAAGGCCGGCGACCTGATCTTCACCGGCACGCCCGCCGGCGTCGGCGCGCTGCAGCCTGGCGATCGCGTGACGGGCGGCGTCGACGGCATCGCGACGTTCGAATTCGTGGTCGGCGCGAAGCCGTAACGCAGTGTGCAGGGCGGCCGCCCGCCGGGCCGCGCGGCGGGCGGGATTCCGATGCCGGTCAGTCGTACCGGCGCAGGAACGCGTCGGCGACGGCCGGCGGATTCAGCGCTTTCGCCGACGCGTTTTCCAGCGCCTCGGCCGCGTCGTCGTCGCTGATCGACACGAACAGCGTGATGGCCGCCCTGTCGTCGCCCGTGCCGAACACGCCGTCGCGATCGAGTAGCCGCAATGCCGCGATCATGTCGGCGTGCAGTTGCCGGGAAAATTCCGCGAATCGCGACCGGACGAACTGCGGGCTCAGCACTTCGTCGGCCAGCCTGCCGCAGATCGCGTTGAACGGCGACGCCTCGGCCGCCGCATACGCCCACTCGGACACGCCCCACACGAACCACGGATCGTCGTCCGCCACCGCCTGTTGCGCGCGGATCCGGCGCAGCCCTTCGACCGAATTGGCGGCCGGCACCACCGTCATCGCGCCGCTGTCGGTGTACAACGCAAACGCATAGAAATGCTCGTCCGGGTGCAACGCCCGCAGCGCCCTGAAGGTCGCCCTCGCGGCGTCGGCAATGTCCCGCTGGAAATCAGAAAAGTCGCTCATCGCATCCTCGTCCAGTCGCCCTTCGCGCTCGCCGGGACGCGCGGCGCGCGGATCATGCGTTGTCTCCCGGCATGCGGCGGATTGTCCGTCATTCGGCCGCGCGCCGGTACCGGGGCGCACCCGCGCTCACCCGGCGTCCTGCGCGTCGAACGCCCGCACGCACACGGCGGCCGCCAGCGCGATCGCCGCCGACAGCAGCATCATCGCGAGCGGCAGGTAGCCTGCGTTGCGCGGGGTCAGCAGCGCGCCTGTCAGCGACGCCAGCGCGGCGCCGCCGCCGATCGTCATCGCGCCGGCCAGCCCCGATGCGCTGCCTGCCAGCTCCGGGCGCACCGACACCGCGCCCGCATGGGCGCCGGGAGTGCTCAGCCCGTTGCCGATGCCGACCAGCACGCACGGCCCGAACCACGCGAGCGCATGCGTCGCGCCGCCGAACGCGAGTGCGAGGCCGATCAGCGGACCCGCACACGCCACGACCCGCCCGCACAGGATCGTCGTGGCCAGCGCGTAGCGGTGCGCAGCCCGCGCGGCCAGCAAGCTGCCGCACACGAAGCCGGCCGTGATCGTCCCCATGTAGAAGCCGATCTCCGCCGGCGCGATGCCGAACAGCGTTTTCGCGGCGAGCGGCGCGCCGGCCAGGAACGCATAGAATGCGCCCGTCGAAAACGCCATGCACAGCGCATAGGCCCAGAAACGGCGCGCATGCAGCAGCGCCGGATACGCTCGAAGCTGCTGCGCGAAGCTCGACGGCCGGCGTATATGGGTTTCGACGAGATCGCGCGCGCACCAGGCGAACAGCGCGATGCCGACTGCGGCCAGCAACCAGAAGCTTGCGCGCCACCCGACTGTCTGCTCGAGCACGCCGCCGAGCGTCGGGCCGAGCATCGGCGCGAACGCGGCGGCCATCGCCGCATAGCCGATCCGGCTCGCCGCGCGCGCACCGCCGCCGGTATCGCGGATCGCCGCCATCGACACCGGATAGACCGACGTGATCGCCGCCTGCATCAGCCGGCAGCCGAGAAACACGCGAATATCGGTCGCCATCGCGCAGCCGAGCGAACCGAGCGCGAATATCGCGACGCTCGTCAGCACGATCGGCCGCCGCCCGAACCGGTCGGACAGCGGCCCCGTCACGCATTCGAGCGACGCGGCCACCGCCGCATAACCGCCGAGCGACAGCGCGACGAGCGCATAGTCGGTGCGCAGGTCGCGCACGATCGCCGGCAGCGACGGCAGGAACAGGCTCAGCGGCAGGACCGACAACGCGCACAGCACAATCAACGTTGCATGCCGCGGCGACGCCGGGTCGGAAGCGGTCGACAGGTTCGATGACAAGCGAATGCCCTCCCGCGCACGGGCCGCACGGCCGTGCGCAACACAAAAAAAAGCCCCCGACCGACTCGGGGGCGCATGGGTGCCGGCGCGGTGCCGCTACCGGACCCTGCGCCTATGAATGACTACGATGAAGCAAGCCGTTTTCATGCCGAATGGCTCCTGAATGCGTGGCGGACCGCCAGCGATATCGGACGATGTTAGGCGGACGCCAGCAGCCGCGTCAACGCCCTACCGCACGCGCACCGAGACGAACTTCCGCGCGTTGTTGCGCTGGATCAGCACGGCGATCACGCTGCCGCCGCTCGCTTCGAGCGTCTGCACGTCGTCCGGCGTCTCGAGCAGCGTGTCGTTGAGTTCCAGCACGACATCGCCGGGCAGGATGCCTGCGCGCGCGGCCGGGCCGTGCACCGCATCCACCATCATCCCGACCGCGAGCCCCGTCGACCGACGCTCGGCGTCGCTCAGCGCGTGCATCGTCAGGCCGAGGCGGTCACCGCGGTCACCGCTGCCACCGGTGTCGCCGGGCTCGCCGGGCTCGCCGGCGGCCCGCCCCAGCCCCGGCCGTCCAGCGGCCTTCGGCGCGGCCGAGCCGACCGTTGCGGCCGCGCTCCCGCCCGCGTCGTCGGCACCGACGATCGTCAGCTTCATCGGCGCACGGTTGCGGATCACGCGCAGCGGCGCCTTCGCGCCGGGCGGCAGCGCGGCGGCCAGATCGTCCAGTTCCGCCGAGCGACCGATGGTCTTGTCGCCCATCTTCACGATCACGTCGCCGGGCTTCAGGCCGGCCGCGGCGGCCGGCGAGCCGGGCGCGACGCCATTGACGAGCGCGCCTGCCGGGCGCGGCAGCCCGAACGCCGCGGCCAGCCCGACACCGACGTCCTGCACCTCCGCGCCGAACGCATTGCCCGACGGCGCGCCCGGCGCGAGCGCCTGAGTCTGCTGTTGCGTCTGCATCTGCGCCTGCTGTTGCGCGCGCAACTGGGCGCGCATCCTTGCCGCGAATGCGATCGGAATGGCGAATGTCGTGCTGGCGTAGCGATCGGTGCCCGTATAGACCTGCACCGCGATGCCGATCACGTCGCCTGCGCGATTGAACACGGGGCCGCCCGAGTTGTCGGGGTTCGGTGCGATGTCGGTCTCGAAGAACGGAAACGCGCTGCCGTCCGCCAAGCGGCGCGACGTCGCGCTGACGATGCCGGCCGTGACCGTGTTGCCCGATCCGTCCGGCGCGCCGATCGTCATCACCGGTTCGCCCGCGCGGACTTTCGACGAATCGCCGACGCGCACGAACGGCAGCTTCGTCGCGTCGACGCGCAGCACGGCGACATCGCTTTGCGGATCGACGGCCAGCACCGTCCCCTTGAATTCGCGGCGGTCGGTGAGCCGCACCGTCACGTCGGTCGCCTCGTCGACCACATGGGCGGACGTGAGGATCAGGCCGTCGGCGCTGACGATGAAACCCGAGCCGCTGCCGGACACCGCACGCGGCGGCGTATCGGGCGCCGGCGTCTGCGCCGCCTGTGCAGGCGCCGCCGCGCCGTGCCGGAAGAACGCGGCAAGCGGATCGTCGGGATCGAGGGCGGCAAAGGCCGGCCCGCCGGTTTGCGGATCGGGCGTGGCGGCCAGGATGGTCACGACCGCCGGGCCGTAGCGCTCGACGATCGCCGGGAAGTCGACCGGCATCGCGTAAGGCGCGGCAGGCGGCCGCGCCTTCATCGCCGGCGGGGCGGCGTGCGGCGCGAGGGTACCGGCAACGGCGGCGGGCGGCGGCAAACATCCGGCAAACACGCCCCCGATCAACGCGGTGCGAAGCACGGCGCGAGCAAGCGTCTGGCAAACCACGGCGCCACCTCCCCCGGCAGCCGCGACGCTCCCCTGCGCGCGACGCGCAGGCGCCCGACAAGCACCGGTACACCCAACCATTTATAGCGCACGCGCCGGTTGGAACATACGAATCGAAACCCGTATGCCGGGAGGCGCCGTGGCGGCAGAGCCGCGACGGCGTTCGTTTCGAACAAAGCGCGCGGTTCGTCAATCCGAATATCCACCACGCAGCGGTGCGCGTGCCGGCGTCATCGTGGCGGTCTGCGGCCAATCGTCAGTCTGTCGCGCATCATCGACAGACAGCACGCAAACCGCGGATGGCCGGTCAGCAGTCCGCATCCGGCGACACGCCGGCGCCCCCTCCGTTCAGTGGCACGACAACACCGCCACCCCGCCGACGCCTTGCGTGTTCGGCAATGCAGCCGTGTAACCGACGGCGACCAGCGACATGCATGCAATGGCAACGAACAAGAATGATGGGCGGAGCGTCATCACGATCGGGCAGCAGGCAGTTGAAATCGCGAAACCATACCATCACGCGTCACCTGCGCCCACCCGCTCCGCGATCGTCGACACCATCCGCAACATCGGCTCGAACGCGTCGGCCGACGTATTGCCGAAACCGAGCACGAGCCCGTTGCCGGCCCGCGCCGTATCGATCGCGAAACCCGACAGCGGAAACGGGCCGATGCCATGCGCGCGCGCCGCATCGACGATCGCGCGATCGCGATAACGCGCCGGCAGCCGCAGCGCGAGATGCAGCCCGCACGGGCCGCCCTCGACCTGATGCGGCACGCTCAGGCTGCTATCGAGCGCGGCGAGCAGCAAACGCCGCCGGTCGCGATACAGCCGGCGCATCCGCCCGAGATGCCGGCCGTACTCGCCCGTCTCGATGAAATCGGCCAGCGCGAGCTGCACATGGCGCGTCCCGCCGCGCAGCATCTCCGGCAGCGCCGGCCGTACCGCGGCCAGCAACGCGTCGGGCAGCACGAGAAACCCGATCCGCAGCGCCGGAAACATCGTCTTGCTGAACGAGCCGAGATAGACGACCGGCGAATCGGGCGCGAGCCCCTGCATCGCGCCGATCGGCTCGCCGGTGTGACGGAATTCGCTGTCGTAGTCGTCCTCGATGATCCACGCGCGATGGCGGCGCGCCGCATCGATCAGCGCGAGCCGGCGCGAGATCGACAGCACGGCGCCGGTCGGGAACTGGTTCGACGGCGTCGTGTAGACGAGGCGCGGCGGCCGCTCGCGCCAGTCGTCCGGTTCCGCGCGCAGTCCTTCCGCGTCGACCGGCATCGGCACGACGTCGAGGTCCGCCGCCTGCATCGCGGTGCGCGCGCCGCGATAGCCGGGCTCCTCGACCCACACCGTATCGCCCGGATTCGTCAGCAACTGCGCGCACAGCGCGATCGCGCCCTGTGCGCCTTCGGTGATCACGATCTGCTCCGGATCGCAGCGCACGCCGCGCGTGACGGCCAGATGGCGCGCGATCGATTCGCGCAACGCAGGCTCGCCGAGCGGATCGCCGTACGCCAGCAGATCGCGGCCGGCACGGCGCAGCGCGCGGTCGATCGCATGCCGCCACGCGTCCACCGGGAAATGCGCCAGCGCGGGCACGCCCGGCCGGAAACCCTCCGATTCGCCGGCGCCGACGAGGCTCGGGCGAATCCGGCCGAGCCGCTGCGCGACGGCCGGCGGCGCCGCACGCCGGCGCGGCGGCGCCGGCCGCGACAGCCCGACGACCCGCGTACCGCGACGATCCGACTGCAGGAAGCCTTCGGCGACGAGCTGCTCGTACACGGCGGCCGTCGTATTGCGCGACACGCCGAGCATTTCGGCGAGCGCACGCGTGCCGGGCAGCCGCGTGCCGGCCGGCATCGCGCCGCCGAGAATCGCGTCGCGCACGCGGCGCAGCAACTGGCGCTGCAGCGAAGGCGCACCCGGCGCGCGCGCCAGCGGCGCATCGAGCGGCAGCAGCGGCGCGTCGCCGGAAGGAAAGGCAGTCGTCATTGGAACATCGCAGCGTGAAAGGCGGGAACGGGACGGACGGCCAGTGGTGCACGGCAAGCGTGCACACGGCTGACGGCCACCCCGCGTGGCGCCATAAATTTGCCATTCCCTGGCGCTTCTCATGGTACCTCGCCGGGACTACGATCGTCTGCATGCCGGCATGTCGCCGGCCGCCAACCGAAGCGAGATCGACCTTGCCCACGCTCACCAACGCTTTCCAGCAGCCCATCGGCCACCCCGTTCCCGACTGGTCCGCGCGTCCGCGCCCCGAGCGCATCGCGCTCGAAGGCCGCTACTGCCGGCTCGAACCGCTCGACGCCGAACGCCATGCGGCCGACCTGTACGCCGCCTACGCGCAGGCGCCCGACGGCAGCGACTGGACCTATCTCGCGCACGGCCCGTACGCGGACGCGTCCAGCTACCGCGACTACGCGCGCGGCGCACAGGCGAGCACCGACCCGCTGCACTACACGGTGATCGACCGCGCCACCGGCCGCGCGGTCGGCACGCTCGCACTGATGCGCATCGATCCGGCCAACGGTGTGATCGAGGTCGGCTCCGTCACGTTCTCGCCGCTGCTCAAGCGCACGCCGGTATCGACGGAAGCGCAGTTCCTGCTGATGAAGTATGCGTTCGACACGCTCGGCTACCGGCGCTACGAATGGAAGTGCGACGACCTGAACGCGCCGTCGCGCAAGGCGGCTGCGCGCCTCGGCTTCCGCTACGAAGGCACGTTCCGGCAGGCGATCGTCTACCGCGGCCGCAATCGCGACACCGCGTGGTTCTCGATCATCGACGGCGAATGGCCGGCCGTCCGCGCCGCGTTCGACGCGTGGCTCGCGCCGGAGAACTTCGACGCCGAAGGCAACCAGCGCCAGTCGCTCACCGCGATCCGCCATGCGCAAGCCGCCGCGCGCGACGCCGCCGGCCGCGCGAACGACGCGACGCGCGTGACGGTGCGCCCGCTCGTCGCCGCCGACGAAGCCGCGTGGCGTCCGCTGTGGCAGGGTTACCAGACGTTCTATGACACCGCGTTGAGCGACGCGGTGTTCGCGACGACCTGGGCCCGCCTGATGGACCCGGACGAGCCGATGTTCGTGCTCGGCGCGTTCGACGCGTCGGGTGCACTGGTCGGGATCGTGCATGCGATCTACCACCGCTCGTGCTGGACCGAAGGGCCGTACTGCTACCTGCAGGACCTGTACACGGCGCCCGACGCGCGCGGGCAAGGCGCGGGCGGCGCGCTGATCGAGGCCGTGTACGAACGGGCCCGCGAAGCCGGCGCGAGCCGCGTGTACTGGCTCACGCACGAGACCAACACGACCGCGCGCGCGTTGTACGACAAGCTCGCCAACAACGCCGGGTTCATCCAGTACCGGCACGACCTGAAGAAATAACGTCGTCGCCGGACAGCCGATGGTCAGCCATGAACATCGGCCGGATGGCGTGCGTCGTCGTCCTCCGGCGCGCGATCGCACGCCGCACCGGCCATACCGGGCACCGATGCCGGGTGGATCATCTCGTCACCGTTGGCCGGCACGGGCCGCCGCACGGGCCGGAACACCGGCTCGCCCGGCTCGATCGTCTGCCCCGAGAGCGCGCAGCGACCAGGCTGCAACGCGACGCGCAGGCGCCAGCGCTGCTCGCCGTAATGACAGCGTCCGCTCTCGACCCATCGCACCAGCAGTGCATCGTCGCCAGCCTCCAGTACCGTGACGAACAGTTGCGGGCGCAACGGCGACGCCGCGGCCGTCGCATGCGCCGGAATCGGCGCACGGCCGATCGTCGCGAGCGGATGCGCGACCATGCCGTCGCGCGACGGCAGCGCGTCCTCTTCGTCGAGCGCGGATGCGGACACGTCGCACGACCGGTCTTCTTCGCAGATCAGGCTTTCCATGGTGTTGAGCATGCTTGACGGACTCCCGTGCAGGTGGACCGACGCAGGCGCCGCCCTCAGCGCCGGCCCATCGGTTCGCGCCGCAGGAGCGGACCGAGCGCCACGCCGGTAGCCGCGCGACGGCGGCATGGCCGCATCGGCCGCGCAGGCGCTTCGGTCATCTTCACCGCCATCGAAGCGGCAGCGTGCAACGGGATGTCTCACGCGCGCGCAATCGGACTGGCGCACATGATACAAATTGAAGTTAACTTCAAGTAAAGGGGTAGCGTGCGCAACGATCCGTTTCGGCGATGGCGGCAATGGCCGGCGCGACACGCGACGACATCCTGGTCTAAGCTGTCGCTTCCCCGACAACACTGCGCACCTACGCATGCCGACCGCCTCCCCCGCCCCGGCCACGCTGTTCCCCCTCGACGACGCCTGGTCCACCTTCCCGCGCCGCAAGGCGGCCGTACGCGCGTTCATCGCCGGATACTGCGCCGCGCGCGACCGGCGCGATGCGCCGCTGCACGACGGCCCGGACGGCCATGTCGTGCAGTTCGACGACGCGATGGGCCGGCCGTTCGAGCATTTCATGATCGAGGGTGCGCCCGTCGCCGGCGCCGGCCCGTTTGCCGTCGGCGCGTGGATCACGCGCTACGGCGCGGCCCCGCTGCCGCCCGCGCTGCACGGCAGGACGCGCCGGCTGACCGACGAGCACTTCATGGTCGCCGATATCGATGAGCTGTCCGGCGACGACGCGCTCGCGCAAACGCTCGCCTGCGACACGCCCGACGCGATCGCCGCCTTCAACGCCAGCGGCGCGTTTCCGCCGTTCCAGCCGAATCCGGCCGCGTTCCTGTTCGCGCACCGCGTCGACGGGCAGATCGCGGCCACCGCGCGCTACGGCTTCGCGTCGCCGCGCGATATCGTCGTCGACCGCGTCGGGACAGCGGACGCCTACCGGCGCCGCGGCCTGGCGACGCAGTTGCTCGCCGCGATCGTCGCGCACGCGCGGCGCCGCGGTGCGCAGCGCGTGTGGCTCATCTCGACCGAAGCCGGCCAGCCGCTGTACCGCGCCGCCGGATTCACGCCGCTCGCGACGGTTGCCGTGGACGAAGTGCTCGCCTGAACGCGGATCGAACCGCGTCCCCCGCCCCGTTCGTCTCGCGATTCGTCTCATTGCGCTGAGACGAACGTCCCGGCGTCTCACTCCACTCGCCGTTTCGCTATCGCAGCAAATTCGACACGCCATTTCTTCCGAATCTTTACGGGACGGCGGAAAGCGACATGGTGCAGCGCGCGTCCCACGCACCGTCCGACCGCCACGCACAGCCCTGATTCACGCTGGCCCCGTTCCTGCATACCGGTCGATCGCGCAATCGCGCGACGGGCGCACCGGCAGCGTTGCCGCGCGCCCGAC
Organism: Burkholderia sp. A2; assembly: GCF_001729305.1. Classification (NCBI taxonomy): domain Bacteria; kingdom Pseudomonadati; phylum Pseudomonadota; class Betaproteobacteria; order Burkholderiales; family Burkholderiaceae; genus Burkholderia; species Burkholderia sp. A2. The sequence goes on from NZ_LZXX01000086.1 coordinate 69,660, forward strand.
GACAACCTGACGGAGACAGCAACGTGAGCACACCGGTATCGATCACCCCGCCCAGCATGAAAGCCGCCGTCTGGCATGGCCGCCACGACATCCGCGTCGAACAGGTTCCCGTTCCGGAGCGCCCGCCCGCCGGCTGGGTCACGATTCGCGTGCACTGGTGCGGCATCTGCGGCTCCGACCTGCACGAATACGTCGCCGGGCCGGTGTTCATCCCGGTCGACGCACCGCATCCGCTGACCGGCCTGAAGGGCCAGTGCATCCTCGGCCACGAGTTCAGCGGCGAGATCGCCGAACTCGGCGCGGGCGTGTCGGGCTTCGCGGTCGGCGACCGCGTGACGGCCGACGCGTGCCAGCATTGCGGCACCTGCTGGTACTGCCGGCACGGGCTGTACAACATCTGCGAGAACCTCGCGTTCACCGGGCTGATGAACAACGGTGCGTTCGCCGAATACGTGAACGTGCCGGCCGAACTGCTGTACAAGCTGCCCGACGATTTCCCGACCGAGGCCGGCGCGCTGATCGAACCGCTCGCGGTCGGGCTGCATGCGGTGAAGAAGGCCGGCAACATCGTCGGGCAGACCGTCGTCGTGGTCGGCGCTGGCACGATCGGCCTGTGCACGATCATGTGCGCGAAGGCCGCGGGCGCCGGGCGCGTGATCGCGCTGGAGATGTCGGCCGCGCGCAAGCAGAAGGCGCTGGAGGTCGGCGCGAGCGTCGTGATCGATCCGAAGACGTCCGACGCGATCGCGGAAGTCAGGGCACTGACGGGCGGCTACGGCGCCGACGTGTCGTTCGAGTGCATCGGCCACACGACCACCGCGAAGCTTGCGATCGACGTGATCCGCAAGGCCGGCAAGTCGGTGATGGTCGGCATCTTCGAGGAACCGGCGCCGTTCAACTTCTTCGACATCGTGTCGACCGAGAAGGAAGTGATCGGCTCGCTCGCGTACAACGGCGAATTCGCGGACGTGATCCGCTTCATCGCGGACGGCCGCATCGACGTGCAGCCGCTCATCACCGGCCGCATCGCGCTCGGCGACATCGTCACGCGCGGCTTCGAGGAACTGGTCAACCACAAGGACCGCAACGTGAAGATCATCGTCCAGCCGGCCGTCTCCTGACCGCACGCGCGGCCGCGGCATCGATTCACGCCGCGCCGCGCAGGCTCGCGTACCGCCAACGCATCCCGATCGACGACGTGCCGCGACACGATGCCACGCGACGGCGCGATCGCGCAGGGCGCCACGGCCCTGCCGCCGCATGCGCCGATCGATCCGCCGGCCCCTGCACTCGGGTACGGTGAATCGCTGTCGCGGCAGGCGACACCGCAACCCCGCACGATTCTTCGATATACTGGACCGAACCCTTTTCGGGGCAACCGGGACAACGGCGCCTTTCGCGCGTCCGCCCCGACCTGCGTGGACTAGCGCACCGTGAAACCGCGAGCCGGACTGATTCTCGAACTCTTCGTCAACCTCGTGCTGCCCTGGGTGGCCTATCGGGTCGCGCGTCCGTATTTCGGCGAAACGGGCGCGCTGTACGCGTCGGCGGTTCCGCCGATCATCTGGTCGATCGTCGAATTCATCCGCTCGCGCCGCGTCGACGCGGTAGCGGCCATCGTGCTGCTCGGCATCACGCTGTCGATCGTCGGGATGGCGTTCGGCGGCAGCCCGCGCACGCTGCTGATGCGCGAGTCGATCGGGTCGGGCACGATCGGCATCGTGTTCCTGCTGTCGCTGTTCCGCGAACGCCCGCTGATCTACTATCTGGCCCGCGCCACCGTGGCCCGCGAGATGGACGGCGGCGCCGCGCACTTCGAAGCCGTCTGGGACGCGCAGCCGGGCCTGCGGCAGATGCTGCGGCTGATGACGTTCGTGTGGGGCGCCATCATGACGACCGAGATGCTGCTGCGCTGGTGGATGGTCTTCCACTGGCCGGTCGAACGCGTGCTGGTCGTGTCGCCGGTCATGGGCTACACGGTATTCGGCTGCCTGCTGCTGTGGACGTTCTGGTACCGGCGGCGGATGCGCGTGCGCAACAGCGTCGACATCCCGGGCCGCAGCGGCGTCACCGAAACGGCCGGCCGCTGACACGCGGCTGGCCCGTTGCCCGGCGGCATGTCACGGCGCCTGCTGTATGATGCGCGGCGTCTCGTCCGCCGATCCGTTTCCCGTCATGACCCTTTCGCTCCTTCCGTGTGCCACGATCTGGCTCGCCCTGTTCGCGGCCGCCGCATTCGCGTGGCATCGCCCGCTGCACGGCCTGAGCATCGGCCTCGCCGCGCTCGGCTATGCGGGCGCGCTGGCGTTCGGCCAGCTTGCGCCGATCACGCTGGCACCGTTCGCGCTGCTGATCGCGGCCGGCTGGGGCGTGTTGCCCGGGCGCCCGCTCGCGGTGCGCATCGCCGCGCACCTCGTCTTTGCCGCGCTCGCGATCGCGCTGAGCCTGCACCTGATTCCCGGCTTCCACAATCCGCGCGTGATCGGGCCGATCCGCTTCACGCCGGACGCCGTGCCGTTCACGATGTACCTGAATTTCGACAAGCCGCTCGTCGGCCTGTGGCTCCTGTGGGTACTGCCGTGGGTCGCCCCCGACGTCGCGCTGTCGCGCGCGCTGCGCACCGGCGTCGTGGCGGCCGTCGCAACGGCTGCCGCGTGCCTGGTCGGCGCGCTCGCGTTCGGGATGGTCGGCTGGGCGCCCAAATGGCCGCCGTCCGGCTGGCTGTGGCTCGCGAACAACCTGTTGCTGGTGACGCTCGCCGAGGAAGCGCTGTTCCGCGGCTACGTGCAAGGCGGGCTGACCCGCGTGCTCCATGCCTACTCATGGGGCCCGTGGGTCGCGCTCGCAATCGGCGCGGTGCTGTTCGGCGCCGCGCACGCGGCCGGCGGCTGGCCATGGATCGTGCTCGGCACGGTGGCCGGCATCGGCTACGGGGTCGCGTGGCGGCGCGGCGGCCTGCTCGCCGCCGCGCTCGCGCATGCGGGGCTGAACGTCGTCCACTTCGGCCTGTTCACCTACCCGATGCTCGCCGCCGCGCGCTGATCGCGACGCCGGCACCGGCGCCGCCCGCGCGGCCGCTCAGTTGAAACCGGCCACCGCGTGCGGCACGTACGGGCGTTCGAGCGTGGCGATCTCGTCGTCGGTCAGCTTCAGCGCGAGCGCGCCGAGCGCATCGTCCAGTTGCTGCGGCTTCGAAATGCCGACGATCGGCGCGGTCACGCCGCGCTTTTGCGCGACCCACGCCAGCGCGACCTGCGCCCGCGGCACGTTGCGCGCGGCGGCGATCGCCGCGACGGCCTCGACGACCGCCTTGTCGGCGTCGGCCGTCGCGTCGTACAGCCGCTGGCCGACGTCGTCCTTCTGCTGCCGTTCCGATGATTCGTCCCAGTTGCGCGTCAGGCGCCCGCGTGCGAGCGGGCTCCACGGGATCACCGCGATGCGTTCGTCCTCGCACAGCGGCAGCATTTCGCGCTCCTCTTCGCGATACAGCAGGTTCAGGTGGTTCTGCATGCTGACGAAGCGGGTCCAGCCGTTCTGCTTCGACGTGTGCAGCGCCTTCGCGAACTGCCACGCGAACATCGACGACGCGCCGATATAGCGGGCCTTGCCGGCCTTCACGACGTCGTGCAGCGCCTCGAGCGTCTCCTCGATCGGCGTGCCGTAGTCCCAGCGGTGAATCTGGTAGAGATCGACGTAGTCGGTGCCGAGCCGCTTCAGGCTCTGGTCGATGTCGGTCATGATCGCCTTGCGCGACAGACCCGCGCCGTTCGGCCCGGGCCGCATCCGGTAGAACACCTTCGTCGCGATCACGACGTCGTCGCGCTTCGCGAAATCACGCAGCGCGCGACCGACGATCTCCTCGGACGTGCCGTCCGAATACATGTTCGCGGTATCGAAGAAGTTGACGCCGGCCTCGACCGCCCGCTGGATGATCGGGCGGCTTTCCGCTTCCGGCAGCGTCCACGGGTGCGTGCCGCGCAACGGCTCGCCGAACGTCATGCAGCCCAGCACCAGCTTCGACACGTCCAGCCCGGTCGACCCGAATTTCACGTATTCCATTGCACGCCTCGCCACTCAAGTTGGGGGTTGCGGCCGGATGCGCGCCGCGCATCCGCCAGACGTTGCATGGTATCCCGCACGCCGCGAACGCGTATGACCGCGCGCCGCGCGCAGGCTGCGTGAAAGGTTGAACCTCGAAGGACGAACCGGAAGGCTTCGCTTACTTGGCCTGGTCGGCGATCGGCTGCAGGAACGCGGAGAAGCCGGTCAGCATGATCTGCACGCCGATGCACAGCAGCAGGAACGCCGACACGCGCTTCGCGACCTTGGTCCCTTCGCTGCCGAGGTAGCGCGCAAGCAGCGCGGAGCGGCTGTAGACCTGCCAGATCACGAGCGCGACGAGCACGGACACGGCGATCGACACGATGCTCGACAGCATGAATTCCGACAGCTTGTGCGTGCGATTCGCATTCAGCGCGATCGCGGTCGCGATCGAGCCGGGGCCGACGGTCAGCGGCACCGTCAACGGGAAGAACGCGCGCGTCATGATCGCGTTCGCGTCGATCGGCTTGACCGGCGTGTCGCCGCCGCCCGGCCCGTCCGGTTCGTTCAGCATCTGCCAGCCGGCCACGGCAACCGCGAAGCCGCCGCCGATCCGCAGCGCTTCCATCGAGATCCCGAAGAAATGCAGCACCGGCGTGCCGGCGAAGAACGCGACAATCAGCACGACGAACGCATTGAACGCGACCTTCCGCGCGAGCAAATCCCGTTCGTGCGCGGTGAGCGCCTCGGTTCGTTCGAGAAACAGGAACGCGATGCCGATCGGATTGATGATGCCGATCAGGCCGGTAAAGCCGAACAGGATCTCGGAGACAAGGCGATTGACGATCATCGTGCGAAGCATCGGTCGGGACGGGGCCGGCAGCGCGCCGGGGGGTCACGCATTGTAGTGCAAGCGCTCGCGCCCGAGACGCAAAATGCGGCCGGCCCGGTTCCGCCGTCGATCGTCGTGGACGTTCGTCGCGCAGCCTTATTCGGCGCCCGGCTCCCACGCCGGCGGCCGCTTCGCGAAGAAGGCCGCGAAACCCTCCTTCGCTTCCGGCGTCGCCCGCACGCGGGAGATCGTCTGCGCGGTGAACGCCGCGCGTTCGTCCGACGGCGGGTACTCGCCGATTGCATCGAAAAAGCGCTTGATCTCCATCAGCGCGTGCGGGCCGTTGCGGCCCAGTTCCGCGAGCGTCCGCTCGAGCGCGTCGTCGAGCGCATCGAGCGGCACGGCCTGATGGATCAGGCCGATCGCGACGGCTTCGGCGGCCGCGAGCTGCGTCGCGGTCAACGCAAGCCGGCGCGCCTGGCGCTGGCCGACCGCCTCGACCAGATACGGGCCGATCACGGCCGGCAGAATCCCGAAGCGCGCTTCGCTCACCGAAAAGCGCGCGTGGTCGCTCGCGATCACGATGTCGCACGCCGCGCACAGGCCCACGCCGCCGCCGAACGCGTGGCCCTGCACGCGTGCGACCGTCGGTTTCGGGCATTGCCGGATCGCGCGCATCATCGCGGCGAACCGCTCGGCGTCACGCAGGTTCGCGGCCGCGTCGTTCGCGCTCGCGCGCTGCATCCACTGCAGGTCGGCGCCCGCGCAGAATGCGCGGCCATCCGAACGCAGCACGATCGCGCGTACGTCTTCGCGCCGGCCGAGCGTCGTGAATGCGTCGGTGAGTTCCGCGATCATCGTCTCGTCGAACGCGTTCAGCACGTCGCCGCGCTGCAGCGCGACGGTCGCGATGCCGCGCGCATCGACCGTGACGGCCAGGGTCTTCAATTCATCCATCGAACAGGTTTCCTCGGGTAGAACTGCATACATCGAAATCAGGCAGCCTGGCGGCGATCGATCACGCGTCGCGCCTTCCCGGTCGCGCTCGCGGGAATACCGCCGGCCGCCAGCACCGTCACGCCGGACGACACGCCGACCATCGTCTTGATCCGGTGCTGCAGCTCGCGCGCGAGTGCCGCGCGATCGCCGTCGGTGACGGACGCCGCCGCCTCGGAGCGCAGCTCGACCGCGAGGTCGAGCCGGTCCATGTGACCGTCGCGCGACAGCGTGATCTGGAACTGGCCCGACAACTGCGGCAGCGCGACGACGATCTCCTCGATCTGGCTCGGGAACACGTTCACGCCGCGCACGATCAGCATGTCGTCGGAGCGGCCGGTGATCTTCGCGAGCCGGCGCATCGCGCGCGCGGTCGGCGGCAGCAGCGCGGTGAGGTCGCGCGTGCGGTAGCGGATCACCGGCATCGCCTCCTTCGTCAGCGACGTGAACACGAGCTCGCCCTCACTGCCGTCGGGCAGCACTTCGCCGGTGACGGGATCGATGATCTCCGGATAGAAATGGTCCTCCCAGATCACCGGGCCGTCCTTCGTCTCGACGCATTCGCACGCGACGCCCGGGCCCATCACTTCCGACAGCCCGTAGATGTCGAGCGCGTCGATGCCCACGCGCGTCTCGACTTCGTTGCGCAGCGCCTGCGTCCACGGCTCGGCGCCGAAGATGCCGATCTTCAGCGACGATTCGGCCGGGTCCATCCCCTGCCGCACCATCTCGTCGATCAGGTTCAGCATGTACGACGGCGTGACGAGGATGATCTTCGGCTCGAAATCGCGAATCAGCTGCACCTGCTTCTCGGTCTGCCCGCCGGACATCGGCACGACCATGCAGCCGAGCCGCTCCGCGCCGTAGTGAATCCCGAGACCGCCGGTAAACAGGCCGTAGCCGAACGCGTTGTGCAGCGTATCGCCCGGGCGGCCGCCGGCCGCGCGGATCGAGCGCGCGGTCACGTTCGCCCACGTGTCGATGTCGCGCGCGGTGTAGCCGACCACGGTCGGCTTGCCGGTCGTGCCGCTCGACGCGTGCACGCGCACGACCTGCTCGCGCGGCACCGCGAAGAGGCCGAACGGATAGTTGTCGCGCAGGTCGCTCTTGGTCGAGAACGGGAATTTCGCGAGATCGGCGAGCGACTTCAGATCGTCCGGATGCACACCCGCCGCCTCGAACGTACGCCGATAGTGCGGGACGTTGTCGTACGCGTGGCGCAGCGACCACTTGAGGCGGTCGAGCTGCAGCGCCTGCAGTTCGTCGCGGCTGGCGGTCTCGATCGGCTCGAGGGCGGCGGCGGGATGCGTCGGGTGAGTCATCGGGGTGCTCCTCCAATGGAGTGATGTCGTTGTCGTGTTCGAAGTGACGAAGCGGTCATGACCGGAACGTGCGGCCGGCCGCATGCAGCGCGGCGAGGCGCGGCGACACGCGATAGCGGTCCTCGCCGTAGCTCGCCGCCAGGTTCGACAGCACGCGATGCACGCGGCCGATCCCGATCGCATCGGCCCACGCGAGCGGGCCGCACGGGTAGTTCACGCCCTTCTCCATCGCGAGATCGAGATCGGCCGGCGAGCACACGCCCTGGTTCACCGTGTCGGCCGCCTCGTTCGCGAGCATCGCGACGGTGCGCATCGCGACCATCCCGGGCACATCCGCGACGCCGACGACGCGAAAGCCCGCCTGCTGGAACAGGCCGACCGCGTCCGCGTAAGCGGCGTCGCTGCACTGGAGCGCGCGCGTCAGCGCGACGAGCCCGGCCTGCGCGTAATCGCGCGCGAGGTCGACGAGCACGAGATCCGCCACGCCCGTCTGGGCGGCGCGCGCGGTCGCCGTACGGCCGTCGGTCAGCGCGATCGACGCGCGGCCGGCCACGGCGAGCAGTTCGTCGGCATGCGCGTCGTGGCGCCGCGCGTTCGCGGTGCGTTCGACGAAGCGCGCATGCAGCGCGGCGGCCGGGCCGTCCTGCGCAAACAGCACGACGTCGGCCGGCGCGGTGTGCGCAGGTTCGAGATCGGGAGCGGGCGGCGGCGCGCCGTCCGCATACGAGTAGAACCCGCGCCCGGACTTGCGCCCGAGAAAGCCCGCGTTCACGAGCTCCTGCTGGATCAGCGACGGCGTGTAGCGCGGATCGTTGAAGTACGCGCGGAACACCGACTCGGTCACCGCGAAATTCACGTCGTGACCGATCAGGTCCATCAGCTCGAACGGCCCCATCCGGAACCCGCCGGCTTCGCGCATCACCGCGTCGATCGTGGCCGGCGTGCCGCCCTGCTCGTTCAGCACGCGCAGCGCCTCCGCGTAATACGGCCGCGCGACGCGGTTTACGATGAAGCCCGGCGTCGATTTCGCCATCACCGGTTGCTTGCCCCACGCGGCGGCGGTCGCATGCAGCATCTGCGCGACCTCGGGCGCGGTCGCGAGCCCGCTGACCACCTCGACGAGCGCCATCAGCGGCGCCGGGTTGAAGAAATGCAGGCCGGCGACGCGTTGCGGCACGCGCAGCCCGGCCGCGATCGACGTGATCGAGATCGACGACGTGTTGGTCGCCAGCACACATGCGTCGTCGACATGACGTTCGAGGGTCGCGAAGATCTCGCGCTTCACGTCGAGCCGTTCGGCCGCCGCCTCCACGATCAGCGCGGCGCCCGCGAACTCGGCCAGCGCGCGCACCGCGCGAATTCGGTTGCCGGCCGCGTCGGCCTGCGCCGGTTCGAGCCGGCCCTTCTCCGCGAGCCGCGCGAACTGCGCGCGGATACCGGCCAGCGCCTTGTCGCAGGCCGCTTCGTTCAGGTCGTACAGCAGCACCGGATGGCCGGCCGCGGCCGCGACCTGTGCAATGCCCGCCCCCATCGCGCCGGCGCCGATCACGCCGACGACGGCCGACGGCGCCAGCGCGCCCGAGTTCACCGAATGTGCAGAGAAAACAGCCATCGCTTGCGATCCGTCATGAAGTGGAAATGCGAGCGATTATAAACCGACCGGTCGGTATATTTATGTCAGGGCGAGCCCGAATGTGCGGTGCAAGACACCGTTACGGAAGCTGCAACGACAAAAAATCGGCAGGTCGGGGCACTTTTTGTAAACAGAAAGGTCAATGTAATGATTCGAATATGAGATAGCGACCCCCGATCGCCTGATAAAATTCGACAAATTGCCGGATTCCAGGGGAGACATGTGCCGCGCCATCACCGCCGTCCATCGCTCCCTTTTCGGGGGCGAATCGAGCCCGGCCGGCGCGTCGCCACGTGTTGCTCGTCTCGCTGTCAGCGGGCAACCGCATCGAATCGTTTCATCCCGCGACGGGCTTCGGCCCGCCCGCGCCGTCGCCGCCTCGCGGCAGCGAACCCAGGGCGGCACCGCCGCGTGCCGCCACCCATCGGTTTCATCGTCCTCGTTCGGCGGATAGTACGGCCGGGCTTCGTCAACCCGTGACGGCGCGTCGCGCGCCGCCACTCGCATAAGGAATCCCTCATGCCGCTCTCGTCCAACCAGCTCCCGCGCTGGACCCTCTGGGCCCCGCTTGCCGCGTGGCTGGTACTCGCGCTGTCGCGCGTCGTGCCGGCCGAAGGCCTCGCCATCGCGGTGTTCGCCGCCGCGCTCGCCGGCGCCGTGTTCGCCGCCGTCCACCATGCGGAAGTCGTCGCGCACCGCGTCGGCGAACCGTTCGGCACGCTGGTGCTCGCGGTCGCCGTGACCGTCATCGAGGTCGCGCTGATCGTGTCCGTGATGCTCGGCGCGGGCCCCGAGAAGTCGGGCCTCGCCCGCGACACCGTGTACGCCGCCGTGATGATCATCTGTAACGGCATCGTCGGCATCTGCCTGCTGGTCGGCGCATGGAAGCACGGCGAACAGGATTTCCAGGGGCGCGGCGCGAGCAAGGCGCTCGCGGTGCTTGCGTCGCTGTCGGTGCTGTCGCTCGTGATGCCGAACTACCTGAGCGCCGCACCGGGCCCGTTCTTCTCGAAATCGCAGCTCGCGTTCGCCGGTGTGGCGTCGCTCGTGCTGTACGGCGCGTTCGTGTTCGTGCAGACCGTGCGCCACCGCGACTACTTCCTCGCCGCGCACGACAGCGCGGACGAAGCGGTGCACGCGGCGGCGCCGAGCAACCGCACCGCGATCATCAGCATGGTGCTGCTGTTCGCGAGCCTCGTCGCCGTCGTGCTGCTCGCGAAGCTGCTGTCGCCGGCCGTCGAGCACGCAGTGCTGAAGCTCGGCGCGCCCGAAGCCGCGGTCGGTATCGTGATCGCCGCGCTCGTGCTGCTGCCGGAAGGGCTCGCCGCCGTCACCGCCGCGCGTGCGAACCGCCTGCAGACGAGCATGAACCTCGCGCTCGGTTCGGCGCTCGCGAGCATCGGGCTCACGATCCCGACCGTCGCCGCCGTATTCATCTGGGTCGGCCAGCCGCTCACGCTCGGGATCGGCGCGATGGAAACGGTCCTGCTGGCGCTCACGCTGCTGGTCAGCACGCTCACGCTGAGCCAGGGGCGCACGACGGTGCTGCATGGCGTCGTGCACGTCGCGCTGTTCGCCGCTTATCTGTTCCTGTCGTTCACGCATTGACGTCCCGATGCACGCGGCCGGGCGGATGCTCTCCGCCGGGCCGCGTGCATGCCTTCCAGTCCTTCCCCTCCTTCGCTTCGCGCCGCCGTCACCGGGCCGCAATCGCAAAATGCGTCCGGATCGACAGCGCGTCAAGTCGCGTCATCGCGCCGCGTATCGGTGTGGAATCCGTAGAGCGCAGCTGCGTTGTCGACCAGGATTGCGCGAGCCGTCGCATGGTCGGCCGCGCAATCGCGCAGCCAGCCGAGCAGGCGCGCATCGTCGGGCACCGGCGATGCATTCGGGTGCGGCCAGTTGCTGCCCCACACGCAGCGCGCCGAATGGCCGCGCGCGAGCACGGCGGCAAGACGCGCGACGTCGTCGTAGCCCGGCGCGCCGGATCGCGACGTCTCGTACGGCGCGGACAGCTTCACCCATGCGTGGCCGCGATCGAGCAGGCGTCGCAGTGCGAGGAAGGACGGCGCATCCGGTGCGACGGGCGTCAGGAATTTGCCCGTGTGATCGATCACCACGCGCGCCGGCAGCCGCGATAGCGCGGGTTCGATATCGCACAGCGTGCGACCGTCGAACTGCAGGTCGATATGCCAGTCGAGCGGCGCGATCCGCGCGGCCATCCGCTCCAGATCGCCCCATTGCGCGGTGCCGCCCGCCAGCATCATGAACCGCACGCCGCGCATGCCGGCGACATGCAGACGTTCCAGCTCGGCGTCCGGCACGTCGATCGGCAACGTCGCGACGCCACGCGCCTGCGGGCCGAACGCGGCCAATGCGTCGAGCGTGCAGCGGTTGTCGAAGCCATAGCCGGTCGGCTGCACGACGACCACACGCGTGAGGCCGAGCGCCCGCTGCATGCGCCGATATGCCTCCACCGGCGCATGGGGCGGCCGAAACGTCGCCGTCGGCGCGAGCGGATACGCATCGTCGTAGATATGGATATGGCAATCGCACGCATCCGGGAACCGCATGCTGCCCGCCCCGTCGCGCGTCATTGCAGGCCCTGGCCGACGGATGCGCTCGACCTGCGCCAGCGCGCGAGCCGCGTCGCCTGCGCGGCGTTGATCGCGCCGTTCGGCACACGTCCGTCGAGCAGCGCGGCAAGCTGGTCGACCGTCTCCAGCGCCTGATGTTCGATCGCCGGCAGCGTCAACCCGCCGATGTGCGGGGTCGCGATGACGCGCGGATGCGCGGCAAGCACGGGGGACGGCATCTGGTCCGCCGCGCGACCGACGTCGAGCGCGCAGCCGGCGAGCCGGCCGCCGTCGAGCGCGTCTGCAAGCGCCTGCTCGTCGACGAGTTCGCCGCGCGACGCATTGATGAAATACGCGCCCGGCTTCATCGCGGCGAATGCCGCCGCATCGATCAGGTTCGCGGTGGCCGGCGTGGCCGGCGCAAGACAGACGACGTAATCCGCGTCGCGCAGCAACGTTGCGGAATCGACCTGTTCAAGCGGCGGCGAGTCGACCCGCACGTAAGGATCGCTGACGAGCACGCGCATCCCGAGCGCCGTCGCGATCGGTGCGAGATGACGCGCGATCTGCCCGTAGCCGATCAGGCCGAGCGTGCTGCCGCGCAGCTCGCGTCCCATCCGGGGCACCGGCGGCGCGCCACGATGGTATGCATCCGCGTAACCGCCGATCCCGCGCGCGAGGTCGATCATCGCGCCGACGACCCACTCGGCGACGGCCGGCCCGAAGCCGGGGCTCGCCTGCGTGACCAGTACGCCGAACGCGCTCGCCGCGGCGACGTCGATCGTGCGGATGTCGACCGCGCAACGCAGGAACGCGGCGAGTGCGGGCAGCCCCGCGAACAGTTCGCGAGGCGCGGGGGTCTGCCGGTACGCGATGATCGCGTCGCATCCCCGCGCGGCGGCAATCAGTTCGTCCGTGCCGAGTTCGCGATCGTGCGGGTTGCAGGTGACGTCCGCGAGCGCGCCCAGCGCGCGCAACGCCCTGGCGCCGAAGTAGTGGTCGATCATCCCGGTCGGATGCGTGACGTAGACGCGCGTCATGCGCGACCTCCGCTCGTACCGGCCGCATCCGGCGGCGGCGCCACCGATGCGCGCTCGACGAGCGTCACGTCAGCGAACACGCATTGCCCGGGGGCGGACGGCACGTCGCCCTCCTGCCGCATCACGCGCCGCACCATCTCGCCGGCCATTTCAGTGACCGGCAGTTGCACCGTGGTCAGCGCCGGGCACGAGATCGCCGCCAGGAAATGACCGTCCATCCCGATGACGGACACATCGTCCGGCACCCGCAGCCCGCCGTCGCGCAGCCCGGCCATCAGGCCGAGCGCGAACAGGTCGTTGACCGCGACGATGCCGGTCGGCCGCGCCGGATCGGCCGCGAGCTCGACGCCGAGCGCACGCCCGACGTCGACGATCACCGAGTCGCCGTATTCGTTCGCGGGGCCGCCGTCGAGCACGCGGGCCTGCGTGGCGCCGCCCGCCTCGCTCGCCACGGCGAGAAACCCGCGGATCTTGTCGCTGCGGCTCACGGTGATGCCGGCCACGGTCGCGAACGCGAGCCGCGTATGGCCCGCATCGACGAGGCGGCGCGTCGCGAGCCGCGCGGCCGCCTCGTTGTCGGCCGTCACGTGATCGACCTTCGATTGCTCGCCGGGCGTCGCGCGACGGTCGTAGCTGACGACCGTCATCCCGCGTTCGGCCGCGCGCTCGAGGTGGCTTTCGTCGGCGAGCGACGAGATCACGATCACGCGCCGCACGCCATGCGCGTAGAGATCGTCGAAGAACGACGCCTCCTTTCGCGCATCGCGGTACGTGTTGCCGATCAGCACGCGATGACCATACCGTTCCTGCGCGCAGGCCTCGACCTCACGTGCGATGTAGCCGTACATCGGGTTCGCCATCGACGGCACCAGCAGCCCGACGAGCGGCGTCTGCCCCGTCTTGAGCTGGCGCGCGAGCGTGCTCGGCCGGTACTGCAGCGCATCCATCGCCGCCTTCACGCGTTCGAGCGTTTCCGGCTTCATCTGGTCGGTGCGTCCGTTGAGCACGTTCGAAACCGTGCTGACCGAAACGGCCGCATGACGGGCCACGTCCTGAATCGTACTCATGTCGTCTTGCATGGAACGGGCTACAGGCCGAAATGGGCCGGCAGCCACAACGAAAACGCCGGTGCGAAGATCAGCGCCACGAGGGCAGCGAACAGCACCAGCAGATATTTCACCATCGGCCGGGCCACGCGCCCGACCTCGGTGCCCGTGATCGCGCACGTCGTGAACAGCCCGAGCCCGACCGGCGGCGCGAACAGCCCGAACCCCATCGCCACCACCACGACCGTGCCGAAATGCAGCGGATGGATGCCGAGCTGCAGCGCGATCGGCGCGAGCAGCGGCCCGAAGATGATCAGCGCGGGCGCGCCTTCGAGCACGGCGCCGAACACGATCATCAGCAGCGCCGACAGCAGCAGGAACATCGTCGCGCCGTACTGATGGGCAAACGCCGTCATTGTGCCCGAGACGAGGGCTGGAATCTGCTCGATCGACAGCGCGAACGACACGCTCGACGCCGCGGCCACGATGAACAGGATGCCGCTCGCCATCGACGCGGCGCGCACGAATACGCGGCCGACCGAGCGCCACGTCAGTTCGCGGAACGCGAGCCAGCCCACGACGAGTGCATAGACCACCGCGAACGCGGACACTTCGGTCGACGTCGCGATCCCCGACGTCACGCCCTTGCCGATCATCGCGACCATGACCAGCGCGACGAGCGCGCCGCCCGCGAGCGGCAGCCACGCGCGACGCTCGCCGAATACCTCGGCCACGTCGATCTTGCGCCCGGTGACCACCGTCACGACCGCGAGCGACGCGGCGAGCACGGCCGCCGGCACGATCCCCGCGACGAACAGCCCGGCGATCGAGATGTTCGCGACGAAGCCCATGATGATCATGTTCACGCACGGCGGAATCGTCTCGGCCATCACCGCGCTGCACGCGAGCAGCGCGGCGGTTTCGTTCGGGTCCTGCCGCGCGCGGCGCACGGCCGGCATCACGACGCCGCCCACCGCCGCGATATCGGCCAGTTTCGAGCCCGACACGCCGGAAAAGCAGGCCGTCGCGAAGATCACGATCAGGCCGAGCCCGCCCCGCACGCGTCCGAACATCCGCAGCAGCAGTTCGACGAGCCGCGCCGACATCCCGTTGGACTCCATCAGCAGCCCCGCCAGCACGAAGAACGGTACCGCGAGCAGGACGAAGTGATCGGCCCCGGCCATCACCTGTTGCGAGTAGACGAGCAGCGGCAGCGTCGGATCCGCGAGGAAATACAGCAGCGCCGAAAACGCCAGCACGAACCCGATCGGCACGCCGAGCACCAGCCCGCCGACGAAGCCCGCGACGAGCAGCGTGCCGGGCGCGACCGCATGCGCGGGCCACAGCGCGTTCCAGCCGTATATGGCGGCCGCGAGCGCCGCACAGCACGCGAACGTGCGGATCACCCGGCGGCGCGGCGCGTTCAGCGCATTGGCGAGCGCGAATACCGTCATGAACAGTGCGCCGAACATCATCGGATACCCGTTGATCCAGCCCGGCAAGCCGCCCGTCGTCATCTGGTCGTACGAATCCGCGAGCAACTGGCATGACGACACCAGCAGGTTCAGCGCAACGGCCGCCACGATCCAGTGGCCGACCTGGATCAACGCGCCCTGCCAGCGTGCCGGCAGCAGGCCGCGAAACACGTCGATGCCGACATGCTGGCTGCGCCCGAGCACCGTCGCCGCGCCGAAGAACACCAGCACGATCATCAGCGCGCTCGCCACTTCCTCGGCCCAGTCGACCGGGTCGTGCAGGAAATAGCGGAACACGACCGACACGAACACGACGAGCACGTCGACGGCGAGCACCGCGGCCGACAGGATCTCGATCCCGCGCAGCACCGCATCCAGCACGCGGGCGGCGCGATGCGCCGGCCGGCCTGCGGCGGGCGCCGGCGCGGCGCCCGAGACGGAATGCATGTCCATCGCTCAACCCCGCGCGGCGGCGATCGCCGGAAAGAGCGGCGCGGTGGCCGGATACTGCTTCGCGAACGCCACATACAGGCGGTCGTGCATCGTCTGCCGCAGCGCCGCGCGCTCGCCATCGGCCAGCGGGTGAAACGACATGCCGCGCTGCTTCAGCGCCTGCTCCGCCTGCGCGGCCTTCTGCGCGGCAATCGCGCGCTGCTGCACGGTTGCGTCGGCCACCGCGCGGTCGAAAGCCGGCCGCAGATTGGCCGGAATCCGGTCGAGCGCACGCCGCCCCATCACGACGGTCATCGCCGCGAACACGTGTTGCGATTGCCAGCACGACTTCACGATCTCGTCGAAGCGACTCGCGAGCACCGTGGCGGGATCGTGTTCGAGACCGTCGACGACGCCCGTCTGCACGGCCATGTACAGCTCGCCGAACGGGATCGGCGTCGGCACCGCGCCCATCGCCTTGAAGGTATCCATGAACGCGGGCGTCGGCAGCACGCGCAGCTTCGTCCCCTTCAGCCCGGGCAGCGCCGTCACCGGCTGCTTCGTAAACACGGAGCGCCCGCCGAAATGCGAGCCCCAGGTCAGCACCGAGCATCCCGCGCGCTTTTGCAGCAGCGCGTTCAGGCTCGTGCCGACCGGGCCGTCGAGCGCCTTCGCGACATGCGCGTAGCTGTCGAACAGGTAGCCGAGATCGAGCATCCCGAGCTCCGGTGCGATCGTGGCCCAGATCGACGAACCCGCGATCATCATGTCGATCGCGCCGATCTTGACCTGCTGCACGACATCGCTTTCCTTGCCGAGCTGGCTGTTCGGAAAGTAGTCGACCCGAATCGCATCGCCCACGCTCGCCTTCAGGTTCGCCGCGAGACGCTGGTACCACACGTAGTGCGCGGCGTTCTGGTCGGCCGGCATCGACGACGAGCAGCGCAGCGTGACGACCGGCTGCTGCGCGCGCACGGCTTCCGGCAAGCCGCCAGCGGTCGCGAGCGTAGCGGCGGACAGCGTCTGCAGAAAGCGCCGCCGGGTATAGGTACTCATGAGCCGTCTCCTTTGCGAGTGCGTCTCGCGACGCAACTGTATCGATTTAGTGTATCGATACAGTAATACGACGACCGATGAGAGAAAAATGAGGGTTTCCCCTGTCCAGGATGAAATGACGAGGAGTACGTGGATTTGTTTCTCGCCAGATCCGGATGAAAAATCACTGTTTCTCACGTGTTTCAGCCGTCGGCGAGACGACCGACACCGACGGGCCGAATCATCAGACGACAGACTTTTCGGCGCGCAAGGACGCTCCGCTCATGCAGGCAAGCGCCGCTAAACGCCCGCGTCGTCCGGGCTGCCGGTCAGAAACCGCTCGACCATCGCGTTGAACACCGGCAGCGCCGGATTGTCGTTGTCCGCGCGCCATGCGAGATACAACTCGGCCGCCACGTTCGCGCCCGCCAGCGGCCGGAACACCACGCCGTCCACATGAAGCTCGCGCGCCGACGCGGGCACCAGCGCCGCGCCGAGCCCCGCGCGCACGAGGCCGAGGATCGTATGCGTCTGGCCGACGTAGTGCAGGTAGTTCGGCAGCCGCCCGGCGCCTGCGAACATCCCGGAGATCATGTCGTGGAAATACTTGCCCTCGTTCGGCGAATACGCGATGAACGGCTGCCGGTCGAGCTCGTCGGGGCCGATCTGCGCGTAGGCCGCGAGCGGCGCGCCTTCCGCGACCGCGACGAGCATCGGTTCGCGCTGCACGAGCCGGTATTCGAGCGGCTGGCGCGCGGCGCGCTGGCGGACGAAACCCGCGTCGAGCATCCGCGACGCGAGCGCGTCGATCTGCACGGTCGACACCATTTCGCGCAGTTCGACGTCGACGTCCGGCAACGCATGCGCGGCATGCGCGAGCAGCACCGGGATCATCCGGTACGCACTGACGGCCGTGAAACCGAGCGTGATGCGCCCGGCCCCGCCGTGCGCGACGCGCTGCGCGGCCTGCTCGGCGCGCGCGGAGAATTCGAGGATGTGCCGCGCGTCGCGCAGGAACCGTTCGCCGGCCGCGGTCAGGCTGACCTGCCGGCTGCTGCGCTCGAGCAGCGCGATGCCGAGCGCATGCTCGAGCAACTGGATTTGCCGGCTGAGCGGCGGCTGGGTCATGAAGAGCCGCCTGGCCGCTCGGCCGAAATGCAGTTCCTCGGCAACCGCGACGAAGCAGCGAAGCTGGTGCAGTTCAATCATTCAAATCTTGAATCAATTGATAGTATTTTGATGTTAGACCGATATCGATGCGATTTCTATACTCGGTTCCACCGGATGCGCGGCCCACGTCGCGCACGACGACCGAGACCTTCATGACCATCGATATCCTGCTGACGCAGCCGCTCCCCGACACCATCGACGCCGAACTGTCCGCCCGTTACACCGTGCATCGACTGTATGCGGCCGAGGAGCCGGACGCGCTGCTCGATCGCGTGGCGCCGCGCATTCGCGGCGTCGTGACCGGCGGCGCGAACGGCCTGTCCGCCGCGCTGATGGACCGGCTCGCCGCGCTCGAGATCATCGCGATCAGCGGCATCGGCACCGACGCGGTCGATCTCGACCGCGCGCGGGCGCGCGGCATCCACGTGACGACCACCCCCGACGTGCTGACCGACGACGTCGCCGACATGGCGCTGGGGCTGATCCTGATGACGCTGCGCGACCTCGGCGCCGGCGAGCGGATCGTGCGCGCCGGCCGCTGGGGCAAGACGGCCCAGCCGCTCGCGACGCAGGTCACGGGCAAGCGGCTCGGCATCGTCGGACTCGGCCGCGTCGGGCGCGCGATCGCGCGGCGCGCGCAGGCGTTCCGGATGCCCGTCAGTTACTTCGGCCCGCGCGAGCATCGCGACAGCGGCTATCGCTTCGTGCCCGACCTCGCCGCGCTCGCGCGCGACAGCGACGTGCTCGTGATCGCGGCCTCGGCCGATCACGGCAATGTGCTGGTGACGGCCGACGTGCTCGCCGCGCTCGGCCCGAAAGGATTCCTGATCAATGTCGCGCGCGGCAAGCTGATCGACGAAGCCGCGCTCGTGCGCGCGCTGTCCGACGGCACGATCGCCGGCGCCGGGCTCGACGTGTTCGCGAACGAACCGCACGTGCCGGCCGCGCTGCTCGAACTCGATCGCGTCGTCGTGCAGCCGCACCGCGCGAGCGCCACGCATGAGACGCGGGAGCAAATGGGGCGCATCGTGCTCGCGAACCTCGCCGCGTGCTTCGCGGGCCAGCGCCCGCCGACCAGCGTCACGCGCTGAGCGTGGCGCCAGTCTTCCGTTACAACACCGGATGCCTCCGCACGACGGGGGCCAGGAGACACGCATGTCCAATCGATCCAGCGGCGCTGCGCTCGCCGCATCGCCCGCCGCGTCGCGCACGATCGGCCGCGTCCGTTATGCGGTCCTCGCGCTGATTTTCGCGGTCACCGTCATCAATTATGCGGACCGCGCGACGATGTCGATCGCCGGCACCGGCGTCGCGCACGACCTCGGACTCACGCCCGTCCAACTCGGCATCGTCTTTTCGGCGTTCGCGTGGGCCTATGCGATCGGCCAGGTTCCGGGCGGCTGGCTGCTCGATCGCTTCGGCGCGCGGCGCGTGTACGGTCTGAGCCTGCTGCTGTGGTCGATATTCACGATGTTGCAAGGCACGGTCGGCGGGTTCGCCGTGCACGGCGCGGCCGCGACGCTCGCGCTGTTCGTGATGCGCTTCATGCTCGGTCTCGTCGAGTCGCCGGCGTTTCCGGCCAATTCGCGGATCGTCGCCTGCTGGTTCCCGACGGCCGAACGCGGCACCGCATCCGCGCTGTTCAATTCCGCGCAATACATGGCCGTCGTGCTGTTCACGCCGGCGATGGCGTGGCTCACGCATGCGCTCGGCTGGGAACACGTATTCCTGTGGATGGGGCTGCTCGGCATCGCGCTCGCCGCGCTGTGGTTCGCGTGGTATCGCGAGCCGCATGGCCACCCGCGCATGACCGACGCGGAGCGCGACTACCTGCGCGCCCACGGCGCACTCGTCGATCTTGAAGCGAACCGCATGCGCGAACGGCCGCGCGCGTCGTGGCGCGACGTGTCGCAACTGTTCCGCCACCGGAACCTGTGGGCGATCTACATCGGCCAGTACTGCATCACGGCCCTCACCTACTTCTTCATCACGTGGTTCCCGATCTATCTGATCAAGGGGCGCGGGATGACCATCATGGAAGCCGGCTGGGTCGCCGCGCTGCCGGCGATCTGCGGCTTCACGGGCGGCGTGCTCGGCGGCCTGCTGTCGGACTGGCTGATCCGGCGCGGCATGCATCCGTCACGGGCGCGCAAGACGCCGTTCGTCGCGGGGATGGCGATGGCGACGCTGCTCGTGCTCGCGAACGGCGCATCGTCGAACGCGGTCGTGATCGCGCTGATGACGATCGCGTTCTTCGGCAAGGGACTCGCGGCGGTCGGCTGGGCCGTGCTCGCCGACACGGCGCCGGAAGGCATGGTCGGGCTGAGCGGCGGCGTCTTCAACGGTCTCGGCAATATCGCCGGGATCGTCACGCCGCTCGTGATCGGCTACTTCGTCGCCAGCACGGGTTCGTTCGCCGGCGCGTTATGGTTCGTCGCCGCGCACGGGCTCATCGGCATTGCCGCGTACACGTGGCTCGCGGGCCGCTT
This sequence comes from Burkholderia sp. A2, assembly GCF_001729305.1. Lineage (NCBI taxonomy): Bacteria > Pseudomonadati > Pseudomonadota > Betaproteobacteria > Burkholderiales > Burkholderiaceae > Burkholderia > Burkholderia sp. A2. The sequence continues at coordinate 89,747 of NZ_LZXX01000086.1, forward strand.
CGAGCGGATCCGCATCGCGCCGGCCGCATGAACGCCGCGGCCGTGCGCCGGCGCACCGTTACGCGCGCTGGCGGCCGGCTGGCGCGTGCTCGGTCGTCAGCCGGTCGAGTTCGCGCAGATCGTTCTCCAGCGCGGGCGTGAGCGTCGTGCGCAGGTGATCGAGGAAGGTGCGGATCTTCGCATCGAGATAACGGCGCGTCGCGTAGACGGCATAGACGCTCACCGTCTGCAGCCGGTATTCGGGCAGCACGCGGATCAGCCGCCCTTCGCGGATATCGTCGAGCACCGTATACAGCGCCACGCACGCGATCCCGCGTCCGGCACGCACCGCGACGCACAGCGCATCCGGCACGTTGACCTGGAACGGCGCCGGCTGCAGCGCGTAGACGGTCTCCTCGCCGTCGCTGCGTTCGAGCCGCCATTCGCCGGCCGGCGACGCGGGCGTGTCGAGGCGCAGACACACGTGGTTCGGCAGCTCGTCCGGCGTCTGCGGCGTGCCATGTCGCGCCAGGTATTCGCGCGACGCGACCAGCACGCTGCAACTCGTGCCGCAGGTCTGCGCGACATACCCGGAATCGGGCAACTGCGACGCGGTCACGATCGACACGTCATAGCCCTCTTCGACCAGATTCGGCATCCGCTGCGCGAGCGTCAGCTCGACCGACACGTCGGGGTTGTCCGCCTGGTAGCGCACGATCGACGACACGACATGACTCTGCCCGAGCCCCGTCATCGCATGGATGCGCATCTTGCCGCTCGGCCGCAGCAGCGCGTTGCGCGCCTCCGCGTTCGCGTAGTCGAGTTCCGCGAGGATCGATTTCGCGCGCTCGAAATAGCGCTCGCCGCTTTCGGTCAGGCCGAGGTGGCGGGTCGTGCGATGCAGCAGGCGCGTCTGTACGTGGGCTTCGAGGTTCGAGACCGCGCGCGATACCTGCGCGGTGGTCGCGTCGATTTCCTTCGCGACCGCAGTAAAACTGCCGGCTTCGACAACGCGCACGAACAGGCGCATGTTTTCGAGCATGTCCATTGAATTGGCTTGGGAAGAGTCAGTGGGGAGGCGTCGGCGGTGCTCGCGTCAGAGGGGCAACGGAACGCGGCCGCGAACCACGTCGAATCGATCACCGTGCCGGGGAGGAGGCGGGAGAGCGGGCATCGAGGTCGGGGGTTCTGGCATGACGGGGGAATTGACTGCGCCGAATTGTACGCCGCTGCAGACAAATTTGCGCGGCTATGCGTGCGCAAGCTCTCATTCGATGAAAGGATTTTGCAAGTCGCGTGCGTCGTGCGCGTGCACCGGCGTGATGCGGCGCGGCAATTTGTATCACAACACGATATAATTCGACGCTTGTCGCCGCACCCAGGCGCCGTCCTTTTGACCGCTCATCACCCATGTCGCCAGGCTCCTCCCCGTCGCGCCGCACGCTGCGGCAATGGCTGCACAGCTTCATTCCCCATCCGATGACACTCGGCTGGCGCGAGCGCCTGCGCGCGTGCACCGGCGCGCTCGTGGGGATTGCGACGGTCGGCGTCGCGATGCGGCTGCTGCCCGGCGTGCCGGGCCTCGTGCCGCTGCTCGTCGCGCCGATGGGTGCGTCGGCCGTGCTGCTGTTCGCGGTGCCGGCGAGCCCGCTCGCGCAGCCCTGGTCGATCGTCGGCGGCAACCTCGTCGCGGCGACTGTCGGCGTCGCGTGCGCGCAATGGATCGCCGATCCGATCACGGCCGCCGCGGTCGCGATCGCCTGTGCGATCGGCGGCATGTTCGCGCTGCGCTGCGTGCACCCGCCGTCGGGCGCCGTCGCGCTCACCGCCGTGGTCGGCGGCCCGGCGATTCATTCGCTCGGCTTCGGTTTCGTGCTGCAGCCGATCGCGCTGCAATCGGCGATCCTGCTGTCGGCCGCGCTCCTCTACCACGCGCTGACCGGGCACCGCTACCCGCACGGCGGCGTGCGTCCCGAAGCGAAACCGCAGGCGGGTGCCGCACTCGCGCGCGGCGGCTTCACGCGCGGCGACCTCGATGCGGTACTGAAGCGCCGCAGCGAATGGCTCGATGTCGATCCGGACGATCTCGAAACGCTGCTGCGCGAAACCGAAATGCAGGCTTATACGCGCACGTTCGGCCAGTTGAAGTGCGCCGACCTGATGACGAAGCATGCGATCGAGGTCGCGCCGTCCACGTCGGTCACGGCCGCGCTCACGCTGCTCGACCGCCACCGCGTGAAGGCGCTGCCCGTGGTGGACGGCGAAGGCCGCCTGGCCGGCATCGTCACACGCGCCGACCTCACGCGCCAGTCGCGCCATCCGGCCCCGCTGTGGCAGCGCCTGTGCGCGCGGCTGCCGCAATCGTTCGGCGGCCAGCCCGCGAGCGTCGCGTCCGTGATGACGCGCGACGTCGCGTCGGTGCAGGAAACGATGCCGATCACGGCGCTCGTGCCGCTGTTCACGCATTCGGGCCACCACCATATTCCGGTCGTCGATGCATCACGCCGGCTCGTCGGCATCATTACGCAGACGGATCTCGTCACGAGCCTTTATCAGCGGACCCAAATGCTCGAAGCCGCGTAGCGCGCATCACGCCATGTAGCCGCCGGCTGAACGCAGAATGCAGTCATTCCGCCATATTCCCGCCATTTATATCATGTTGTGATAGATTAACCGCCACCGTAACCGATTACCAGAATGACTTCGATGACCGATACCCGACGCGCACTGACGAAAAGCGATTTCCAGCAACTGTCCGAGTTCCGCTACCAGATGCGCCGCTTCGAGCGCTTTTCCGAACGCGCCGCGCAAAGCGAAGGCGTGACGCCGCTGCAATACCTGCTGCTGCTGCACATCAAGGGCTATCCGCATCGCGAATGGGCGACCATCGGCGAACTCGCGGAGCGCCTGCAGGCGCAGCACCACGGCGTCGTGGCGCTGGTGACGCGCTGCGAAGCGCTCGGGCTCGTGAAGCGCAAGCCGAGCGAAGCCGACCGCCGCCAGGTCGAAGTCCATCTCGAGCCGGCCGGCGAAACGCTGCTTGCCCGTCTCGCGGCCATGCATCGTGCCGAACTGAAGTCGCTCAAGGGCACGTTCCAGGTTCCCCAGATCGATTACTGACCCTCGCCACTCCGATGAACGCACCACACAAACGCGATTTCTCGACCAACGAACGCCTGCCCAGGATCGCATTGCTTGCCGCCGTGATCGGCCTGCTCGGCACGCTCGCCGCGTGCGTGCTGCTGAGCCTGATCCGCCTGTTCACGAACCTGTTCTTCTTCCAGCAACTGTCGTTCGCCGACCATTCGCCCGCGAACAACACGCTCGGCGCATGGGTGATCGCGGTCCCGGTGATCGGCGGGCTGATCGTCGGGTTGATGGCGCGTTTCGGTTCGGAGAAGATCCGCGGCCACGGCATTCCGGAAGCGATCGAGGCGATCCTGTTCGGCAAGAGCCGGATGTCGCCGAAGGTCGCGATCCTCAAGCCGTTGTCGTCCGGCGTCGTGATCGGCAGCGGCGGCCCGTTCGGCGCCGAAGGCCCGATCATCATGACGGGCGGCGCGCTCGGCTCACTGATCGCGCAATGCGTGCACGTGACCGCCGCCGAGCGCAAGACGCTGCTCGTCGCCGGTGCAGCCGCCGGCATGACGGCCGTGTTCGGCACGCCGGTGGCCGCCGTGCTGCTCGCGGTCGAACTGCTGCTGTTCGAATGGCGTCCGCGCAGTTTCCTGCCGGTCGCGCTCGCATGCGCGGTGGCGGGCTTCGCACGCGCGGTGTTCTTCGGCGTCGATCCGCTGTTTCCGCTGACGACGGCCGCGCCGACCTCCGCCGCGCTGCTGTCGTGCCTCGTCGCGGGCCTGCTGTCGGGCATGCTCGCGTGCGGCCTGTCGGCGGCGCTCTACCGCGTCGAAGACGCATTCGCGAAGCTGCCTGTGCACTGGATGTGGTGGCCGGCGCTCGGCGCGATCGTGATCGGCGTCGGCGGCTGGCTCGAACCGCGCGCGCTCGGCGTCGGCTACGATGTGATCGGCGACCTGCTGCACCAGCACATCGCGCTGAAGATCGCGCTCGCGCTGCTGATCGTGAAGGCCGTGATGTGGGTGATCGCGCTCGGCTCGGGCACCTCGGGCGGTGTGCTCGCCCCGCTGCTGATGCTCGGCGCCGGCCTCGGCACCGTGCTGTCGCCGGTGTTGCCGGGCGGCGATCCGGCGCTGTGGCCGCTCGTGTGCATGGCCGCGACGCTCGGCGCGACGCTCGGCGCCCCGCTCGCCGCGATCGTGTTCGCGTTCGGCCTCACGCACGACGCCAATGCGCTGCTGCCGCTGCTTGCGGCGACGCTCGTCGCGCACGGGTTCGCGACCATCGTGATGAAGCGCTCGATCATGACGGAAAAGATCGCCCGCCGCGGTTACCACATCTATCGCGAATACGGCGTCGATCCGCTCGAACGGCATGACGTCGGCGAAGTGATGACGTCGGCCGATCGGCTCGTCGCGATCGACGGCGCAGCGACGCTCGATACCGTCGAAGCGCAATACTTCGGCGCGAAGCAGACGCACCGCGCGTATCCGGTCGTGCAGCACGGCCGCCTGCTCGGCCTCGTCGATCGCACGACGCTCGACGCGCAGCGGGCACAGGCCGGTGCCGACACGCCGATTTCGGATGTGTTCACCAACCGCGCACCGGCCGTCGCGCTGGCGCACGAGACGTGCCGCGTCGTCGCGTCGCGCCTCGCGATGCTCGGCCTCGAACGCCTGCCGGTGGTCGCCGACGAGCAATCGCTGCGCATCACGGGCATCGTGTCTCGCAGCGACCTGATCAAGCCGGCGCTCCAGCACGTCGACGACGAACAGAAGCGCGAGCGCTTCCGTCCGGTCGTCCCGGTCAACCTGCGCGACGTCGGCTCGCGCAAGGCCGGCTGACACAGCCCGCATGCGCGGCGTTCGCCCCGCCCGCGCATCGCGTCCCCGCTGCCTTCCTCGGTTTAAAGTTGGTTAACAGTTCGCTGGACGAAAGTTTGTCATCATGGTGCTCATGCGACGGGGCCATCCATCAGCCATTCCACTTCGTCATCAGATAAAGAGTCGCGGCGCGGGATGCACGGACATCCCGCCCGCCGCGGCCGTCACCTCACCACACCACGATCGGACAGCGCGCGGACCGCGCCATGCATGACGTCGAGCACGACGCATGCCGCGCCGCAGCAACATGCGCAGCATCCGGGCCGCCATTTGGCAAGCGCGTTAACAACTTGTTTCGGAATGGTCGGAACCGTGCTTGCAGGATGGAATCTCACTTGCACGCAGCATTGCTGCGCATCCCACTCAATCAATCACGACTCGAGGGAGATAACGTGAACGTGAAATACTTACCGCTCATCGCATTGACCGTGGCAATTTCTGCTCATGCTGCCGAACCTGCCGTGCAGAACGTGGGACAAAGCCAGAAAGACGCGCCGGACGTGTCGGCGTGCATCGCCAAGACCTGGGCCGACAAGTCGCAACAACAGGTGATCTCGCAGAACGTGCTGGCCAACGGCCTCGCGACCGACGTGTACGCACCGGGCCAGCAGCCGCCGAACGGCGCCGCCGCGATGGTTCGTCCGTCGTGGAAGCCGGGTGCGAAAACGTGGGTCGGCGTGCGCGGCGACGCAGCGTCCGCCGGCGACATCAACGCCTGCCTGTAACGCAGTAACGAGAACAGGCGCTTCGGATGGCCTCGCGCCATCCGCTTGCGACCAGCCCCGCTTCGGCGGGGCTTTTTCTTTGCTGCGGCAAGCGCGTTACAGATAGCTGCAGACGTAATCGAGCGTCTCGAGCACTTCGATGTCGAAGCGGCTCTTGCCCGGCACCGAGAACGATTCGCCGGCGCCATAGGCCTGCCATTCGCTGCTGCCGTCGAGCTTCACGCGGCACTTGCCGGCCTGCACTTCCATCAATTCGGGCGCATCCGTGCCGAAGTTGAGCGCGCACGGCAGGATCACGCCGAGCGTCTTGCGCGTGCCGTCCGGGAAGAGCACGGTATGCGACACGCACTTGCCGTCGAAATAAACGTTCGCGCGCTTGACGACCGATACGTTGTCGAATTGGGTTGCACTGGTCATGGGATGCCTCTGATTGCTGGATGCCGGATGGCGGTGTGGTTGGAGGCCGGCCGGAGCGGCGGGCCGGCCGCTATGATACCGGCTCGCGCAAGATGCGCTCGAATGGCGCGCGGCCGGCGCATGCCTGCCCCATGATCGTCAGGATCACTACGTGATCCTTGCGGGGCGCGCGCTCACCTTAATCCCTTGCGCCGCGCGGAATCGCGCAGGCAATCGAGCAGCATCGCCGCGGCCGGCGTCAGCGGGCTGTCGCGGCGCGTGACGACCTGCACCGATACGCCCGGCAAGCGCTCGCGGATCGGCAGCACCGCCAGCTGGTCGCGCGCCCACTCGCCTTGCAGCAATTGCTCGGGCATCGACGCGATCAGGTCGCAACCGGTCATCAGGCTGTGCGCGAGACCGAAGCTCGGGCACTCGACGACACGCGCCGGCACCGGCAGCCCGTACGCGACGAACGAGTTGAACAACACCTGCGTGGAGCTTTCCGGCGACGGATTCATCAACCAGTCGGCCTCGACGAGATCGGCAAGCGACGTGGCCGACGCGAGCGGATGCCCTTTGCGCGCGACGATCAGCGAGCGGCTCGCATAGAGTTCCGCGTGATCGAACTCGGCCGCCAGCAGTTCCGGCACGACCACGGCCACCGCGAAATCGAGCGAACCATCGTGCAGGCGCGGCAGCGCAACGCCCGGAAACCCTTCGACCAGATTGACGCGCGCCACCGGAAAGCGGCGCCGGAACGCACGGAACGCGTCGGGCAGGATCGTCACCGCCGCCGCCGGCGTGATCGCCGCCGCGACGGAACCCGTCATCGCGCCCTGTGCCTGCTCGATGTCGTCGCGGGCGCGCTGCATTTCGGCGACGATCAGCCGCGCACGCACCTGCAGTTGCTGGCCGAACGCGGTGAGCTGCACGCCGCGCGCGGTGCGCACGACGAGCGATACGCCGAGCGCGATCTCCAGCTCCTTGACCGCCTTCGTCAGCGCGGCCGGCGATACGTTCAGCCGCCGCGCGGCCGCGCGAATGCTCCCTTCCTCCGCGGCGGTGACGAACGCTTTCAGCTGATGGTATTTCATGGCGGCAATGCGTAATCCGTGGAAACCCCGTGCGCCGTGCCGCGCAATGGTTCAGGGTATTCCCGAGCGGCAACCGACGGTGTGCACCAAAGCAATTTAGCAGCTTCTGGTACGCAAAAGAAATTTATATGCTTGGTCGTCATATGCGCGTCAAACGACCCACCCGCCCCACTGGAGAGACCATGCTGCACGCCGTGAACCCCGTCATCCCCGGCATCGCCGCGATCGCCCCCGAACTCGTCGAGGTGCGCCGCCGCATCCACGCCCATCCCGAACTCGCATTCGAAGAAACGCGCACGAGCGATCTCGTCGCCGAACTGCTCACCGGCTGGGGCTACGACGTGCATCGCGGCATCGGCAAGACGGGCGTAGTCGGCGTGCTGCGCGAAGGGCAAGGCGCGCGCACGGTCGGGCTGCGCGCCGACATGGACGCGCTGCCGCTCACGGAAACCACGGGCCTGCCGTACGCAAGCCGCCATGCGAACAAGATGCATGCATGCGGCCATGACGGCCACACCGCGATGCTGCTGTGCGCGGCGCGCCACCTCGCGGCCACGCGCCGGTTCTCCGGCACGCTGAACCTGATCTTCCAGCCCGCCGAGGAAAACTTCGGCGGCGCGAAGGCGATGATGGACGACGGCCTGTTCGACCGTTTCCCGTGCGACGCGATCTTCGCGATCCACAACATGCCGGGCCGCGCGGCCGGCGACATGGCGTTCCGCACCGGCGCCGCGATGGCGTCGGCCGACCGCGTGACGATCACGCTGCGCGGCGTCGGCGGTCACGGCGCGATGCCGCATTTCGCGCGCGATCCGATGTCGGCCGCGGGCAGCATCATGGTCGCGCTGCAGACGATCGTCGCACGCGAGGTCGATGCGCAGCATGCGGCGGTGATCACCGTCGGCAGCGTGCAGGCCGGCGAGACCTTCAACATCATTCCCGAAACCGTCGTGATGAAACTGTCGGTTCGCGCGCTGAACGCCGACGTGCGCGCGCTGCTCGCGCGCCGCATCGAAGCACTCGCGAAGGGCCAGGCGGAGAGCTTCGGCGTCACCGTGGAAGTCGACTACGACTACGGCTATCCGGTGCTCGTCAATCACGCGGAGCCGACCGCGTTCGCGGCCGACGTCGCGCGCCAGATGCTCGGCGCGGAACGCGTCGAAACCGAAGCCGCGCCGCTGATGGGCAGCGAGGATTTCGCGTTCATGCTCGAGGCGCGCCCCGGTTGCTACGCATTCATCGGCAACGGAATCGGGAGCAAGGGCGGCTGCATGGTGCACAACCCCGGCTACGACTTCAACGACGACATCCTCGCGATCGGCGCGAGCTACTGGGTCCGCGTCGCCGAAGCCTGGCTCGCGGCCTGACTGCCCTTCACCACGCAGTTTCGTGCTTACCCGGGGGAACCCCATGGAAACGTCCGCCCTTCCGTTCGCCGGCACGCCGGCCGATGCCCGCGCCGCCGCGAAGAAACGCCGTCTGATCGCGGCCGCCGCCGTCGGCAATGCGCTCGAGTTCTACGACTTCACGGTCTACAGCTTCTTCGCGATCCTGATCGGCAAGCTGTTCTTTCCCGTCCATTCGTCGTTCGGACAACTGATGCTCGCGGTCGCGAGCTTCGGTGTCGGCTTCGTCACGCGTCCGCTCGGCGGGCTCGTGATCGGCATGTATGCGGATCGCGCCGGCCGCAAGAAGGCGATGATCCTCACGCTCCTGCTGATGGCGCTCGGCACCGCGATGATCGCGGTCGCACCGACCTTCGCGCAGATCGGCATCGCCGCGCCGCTGCTGCTCGTGCTCGCACGGCTGCTGCAGGGGTTCGCGTCGGGCGGCGAAGTCGGCGCATCGACGACATTGCTGCTCGAACAGGCGCCGCAGCATCGCCGCGGTTTCTATGCGTCGTTCCAGTTCTCGAGCCAGGGGCTCGCCGCGCTCGCGGGCGCGCTCACCGGCGTTGCGCTGACGTCGACGCTGACCGCCGCGCAACTCGAAAGCTGGGGCTGGCGTGTGCCGTTCATCATCGGCACGCTGTTCGTTCCGCTCGGTTACTGGCTGCGCCGTACCGTCGAGGAAGTCCCGGCGGCGGCGCCCTCGCCCGCCACCGCGCACGACGAGCCCGTTGTTGCGTCGCTGCCGCTCGCCGACGTGCTGCGCCATCACGGCAAGGCCGTGTTCGCGGGGCTCGGCGTAACGATCGGCGGCACGTCGATCCACTACATCATCGTGTTCTACATGGCGATCTACGGCGTGCAGGTGCTGCACCTGCCGACGTGGCTGTCGATGACGGCCGGTTGCGTCGCCGGCGCGATCCTGATGCTCGTGACGCCGATCGGCGGCCACCTGTCCGACGTGTACGGGCGCAACCGGATCGTCTGGTGGACGCGCATCGTGCTGATGGCCGCGATCTACCCGGCGTTCATCGCGCTGAACCGGTGGCCGGGCGCCGCGTCGCTGCTGTCGATCATCGCCGCGCTGTCGATCGTGCATGCGATCAACATCGGTGCGACCGGCGCGATGCTCGGCGAGTTGTTTCCGCGGGCGGTGCGGGCGACGGGCGGTGCGCTCGTGTATAGCGTCGGCGTCGCGATCTTCGGCGGCTTCGCGCAGTTCTTCGTCACGTGGCTGATCGCGGCAACCGGGAATCCGAATGCGCCCGCGTGGTATGCGATCGGTTGCGGCGTGCTGACGTTGCTTGCGATTCGTTGCATGGACGAGAAGGCAGGAAAGGCGCTGGACTGAGCGGTGGCGCGATGTGCGGCACGTGAAGCGCCATTGACGTCGCACCCGCGCATCGGGCATCATTGATCAATGCACAACGCCACGATCATCCTTTCGACGACCACGCGCACGACCGCCTTCGGCGGGCCCGTGCGGCGAGTGCGCGCAAGATCGTAGCGTCACCGATTCCCACAGGCCCCGCCGGTTCCGGACGGGGTCTTTTCGTTTCTCCGTCTGCATCGGCCACTCAGGAGAAACGCAATGTCCGAAGCCTCTTCCCCGAAACGAGCGCTGCTCGTGATCGACATGCAGATCGGGTTGTTTCATGGCGACGATCGTCCGCATGACGGCGAACGCGTGCTGGCCAATATCAACCGGTTGATCGATCGCGCGCATGAAGCGGGTGCCCCCGTGTTCGCCGCGCGTCACACCGGCCCAGCCGGCTCGCCGATTGCGCCCGACGCGCCGCTGGCCGCGCTGCTGCCGGAGCTTGCGATCGATACCGCCCGCGACATCGTGTTCGACAAGACGCGGCCGAACTGCTTCGCGGGCACGCGGCTCGCCGAGTGGCTGCATGCGGCTGGTATCGGCGAGATCGTGATTGCGGGGATGAAGACGCAGTCCTGCGTCGATACGACGTGTCGTGCGGCCGGCGATCTCGGCTTTCGCGCGGTGCTCGTTGCGGATGCGCACACTTGTATGGATACGCTCGCGCTGCCCGCCGAGCGGATCGTCGCGCATCACAATGCGACGCTTGCCGGGCCGTTTGCGACGCTGACGACGACCAAGGCGTGCGTGCTCTGATGCACGGCGCCGATCGGACTGCCATGTGCCAGAGCGCGCGTTGCAATGGCGTCAGCAGAGACCTGCCATACGTATTGCTTCAATGCTCGATGATGTGTCGCGGACTGAAACGACCTTCGCCGAAAGCACTGCGTCCGCGGACAGAAAATCGCTGAGCCGCTTGTCGAAGCGCAATGAAAACCTGATCAGCTCGACGGTGTTCCGGAAAGTTTCCTTGGGCAACTTGCCCGTTACCGTCGAGCTAACGAAGCGCTTGATCAGGCGTATCGCTCTCACACCAAACGGGACCTCTACCCTCAAGATCAGCAAACAGTCTGCGAGCAGCGGATACATCCGCTTGTCGTACGCACCTTCGACAAGCCAGCGTCCTTGTTCGATGATCTTTTCGATGGCCTCGCCCATCGACTGCTCCGAGTTCTTCACATACTCTGTACCGCTCGTGTCCCAATACACGTCGTCGAATTCGTACGTGGCGATATCGAACTTGCGCGCTAGTTCCGCTGCGATCGTTGTTTTCCCAGCGCCCGACGGGCCTACGATACAAATCTTCATATTTCAGTCTCTGCTCAATCACGCACCCGACAGCTCGCGCATGAAGTGTTTCAGGACGGGCAAGAAGAAATCGTGCCCACCAATCAGCGCGAATTCTGCTCCGAAAAGAGGAAACCACTGGAAGCTGAATTCAATGGGTTCACCACCGGATCCTGGAACGCTTTCGAAATGCGTCCATTGCGCCTTCATTGCAACGGCATCGCTCACCGTGACATGCACGACATGCCGGTGCTGAATCTCACTTCTTCCGAATTTCTGCATCGAATAGAAGTAGTTGCCGAGAATACGCACAACCTGGGCATTGTCGATCCCGCTTTCCTCGCGAAGCTCGCGTAGCGCGGCGGCCACCGGCATTTCGTCCTGCGCGATCGTGCCGGCAATCACCTGCACCCCGGCTTCCGGAAACTTGGGTTGCGTGAAAACGAGTAGTCTATCCCGCCATGTAAGATAAACGAGTACCTTGTTTTTGATTTGCACGGTCACTGTTCCGACAAGAATCGCCCCAATCCCGACAACGCTTCAACTGACAGTCAATTGCAACTCGCGGACCACCTTGTACAGCGTCAGGATCGCCGTTGATCGAAATGCATTCGAGTTGTCGAGCGGTGCGTTCTTATCCGTCCAGGCGATGGCCGCCAAGCATTGCACGCCGACATAGTAGAGAAATTCCGCTCGTGGGACCGGCTCACCGTACGTCGCCTCCCAGCTCGCAAGAAAGGTGTGGCGCAGCACTTCGTCGGAGAAGTCCATATCCACCCAGACGATCTTCGCCAGGTCGTAGGCCGCGTCCCCAATGCGCGCGGCCTCGAAATCCAGGATTCCGGACACGTGATCGTCCGAGTCGACCAGGATATTTCTTCCGACGTAGTCGCAATGCAGCAACCGGAGGTCGGACGGCACACGCAGATCAGCGCCGAAATGACGAAGTCTATCCAACTGAACGCGGTATTCCGGGTAACCAGGAGCCATCCGGTTCAGGCTCGACAGCCACTTCGAAACCATCCCGTCGAGATGAACACGCCATCCGGCAGGAAGCTCCAGCCTCTCGTCACGCTGCTGCCAGAACGTCATACCCATCAGGCGCGATGGCGTGATTGTGCGATGAAGTTGCGCTAAAGCAGAGCCTGCAGCCGCGGCGAGCCGCAGCTTCGTGTCCCGCTCCGCATTTTTCAAAACGTGATCGAGTCGCTTGCCTGAAATAGCGCTCAAAACGACTACCGCATATTCCCCCCAAGCGGTCTTCTCCAATATTCCGGGTGCGAAAGAACTCGCCTCGAGTGCTTCGAGGATTTCACAGTGCCGATCGAAAGCCGTTCTGTTCGTCGTGGCCTTGACGAATACCTTTCCGTGCAAGGTAAATGCGTGGACCCAATCCGGGAAAGGGGAGCTGACGCGGCCCTGATTAGCCTTGTGCCATTGGGGTGTTTGCTTTGGAATGTGCGGTCCGATAAAAACTTGAGCGAATGCAAATTTAAACAGGACTGGCCTCGACGCAGCAGAAGAGCCCTCCTGGAGACCATATCGCGTCACGCAATGGGAATCGACGATACGACGCGCGCCGTAAACGCAAAAAGGCACGGACCATCACCGCCCGTGCCTTTTTCACCAACACAAGCCGCCCTTCTCAGAACGTATGCATCATCCCCACATACGCGCCCGTCTGCGACTCGCCCGTTATCGGGCTCGTCCCCGACGTCGCATCCCGCGGCGTCGCGAGCAGCGAGAAGTTCGAATTTCCGCCGTTGCGTGCATACGCGACCGTCCCATACAGGAACGTGCGCTTTGACAGGTTGTACGTGGTACCGAGCACGTACATGATCGCGTGCCCCGACGGATCGTGCGACGCATCGCCGCCACCATCACCCACCTTCACGTAATACCCACCACCCGTCACGGCCCACTGCGGCGTAGCCGAATAGGTCGCGCCGAGCCAGTAGTGATCCGCACGATCGGCGACACCAGCCGGGCTGTCCGGCGCCTGGTAGTGCGTATACGCGCCCTGGATCTTGAACTTCGACACCTTCACGTTCGCACCGACGAAGTACTCGCGCGACGCCGTGAAGATATTGCTGAACTTGCCGTTGTTATCGCGCAGTTCGTCGTAGATGCCGCGCACGTCGAGCACCGGCGAGTGGTACGAGATCATGATCCCGTCCGAGCGGCCGAAATCGTCGGCCGCGCCGTAGTTGAAACCGCGCGACTGATTGCCGAACGCGTATTGCGCCTGCACGTCGAAGCCGCCAATCACCGGGCTGTGATATTCGATGTTGTTGCTGCTCTGCTGCCAGTTGCGGCCGCGCACGAGCGACGCCGACGAAAACGCCTGCTGGACGAACGGATCGAATTCCCACACGCCGTCGCTGTCGATGAACAGGTTGCGGCCCGCCTGCAATTGGCCCCACGTGTCGCTCTTCAACCCGACGTACGCGCGCCGCGACCACATGCGCCCGCCGCCCGTCTGGCCGTTCATCACCTGGAACGCGGTTTCCAGGTTGAACACCGTCGACATCCCGCCGCCGAGATCCTCGACGCCTTTCAGCCCGAACATGCTGGTGCCCCAGTCGCCGCTTTCCGCGCTCCAGCGCGTCCCGCTGCCGCCGTTCGGCTTCGCGATATGGTTCAGGTATTCGATGCCGCCGTCGATCCGGCCGTACAGCGTGACGCTCGTCTGTGCAAACGCAGCCGCCGGCGTGGCGGCCGCAATCAGCCATGCGAAGTATTTGAGTCGCAAAATGATGCCCCCTCGAAGTCTCGACCGTCCGTCGCGCGCCCCATGCACGCGCCTCGGGTCGCTTATCCGCGATCGATCGAAAAACGTCCGGGGCCGGCCGCGCAGAGCGCAAGCAAGCCGCCCGAGATCGCGATGTTCTTGTAGAAATGAATCATGTTGTTGATCTGCTCTCCGCCCGTCATCGTCCAGTAGTGGTGGCCGATGATGCCGGTGCCGATCGTATATAGCGCAAGCAGCAGCGCGAGCGGCCGCGTCTGGAAACCGACGAGGATCGCGATCCCGGCGAACAATTCCATTACGACGGAGATCGCCGCCGAGATGATCGGGGCCGGCGCGCCCTCGCTGCCCATGAACGCGATCGTACCGGAGAAGTCGACAATCTTCTTCCAGCCGAACATCACGAACAGGATCACGAGCAGGATTCGGGACAGCAGCAGCAGCACATCGCGCTGGGACGCGAGAAACGGTTGATTCGGTGTCATGGTGTGATCAACGAAAACGATGCGCGCGCAACCGCACGCACCGGATTGCCTGTGAACCGGGGCGGGGCGGCCAATTGCGCCGCCCCGCCCCGCTCTGCAACAACCGGCATCGGGCCCGCCCGATGTGCTGTGCTCCTCCTCTTTTGTGTTGTCGCCCTGCTTCGTCGCGTGCCGCGTCAGCGCAGCTTCGCGACGTCCTGCTCGGTCACCTTCGCGGCCGGATTGCCGAACTGCCCGGTCACGTAGTTCGTCAGCGCGGCGATCTGCGCGTCCGACAGCTCGTGGCGGAATGCCGGCATCCCGACGTCCTCGCTGCCGGCCTTGCGCTGCACGCCGTTCAGGATCACCTGCACGAGATTGGTCGGATTCGGTGCGCCCACCGTCGAGTTGTGGAACAGCGGCGGGTAGTAACCATCCGGCGTGCCCTTGCCTTGCATCTGGTGGCAGGTCGCGCAGTTGCCGAGATACAGCCGCGCAGGATCGATGCCCGACGATGCGAGCGCGACGCCGCGCAGCTTCAGGCCGTCCTCGGCCGGCTTGCCCCACGACGAACGCGACTGCTTCGCGTCGCCGTTGGCGACCGCCGGCACCGTCCGGATGTACGTCGAGATCGCGCCGATGTCGGCTTCGGTCATCTTCGAGAAGCTGTGCTCGATCGCCTCGGCCATCGGGCCGGCCGCCTGCGCAAGGCCCGGCACGCTGCCGGTGCGCAGGTACTGGACGAGCTGCTGCTGCGTCCAGCCGCCGATCCCCGCGTTCGGGTCGGACGTGATGTTGTAGCCGTCCCAGCCCGCGAGCACCGAGCCCGACAGGAAGCTGCCGCCCGTTTCGTCGAGCGACTTCTCCTGCATCGCGATGCCGCGCGGCGTGTGGCACGTGCTGCAGTGCGCGAGGCCCTGCACGAGATACGCGCCGCGGTTCCACTCGGCGCTCTGCGCCGGCTTCGGCTGGTAGACGCCGTCCTTCAGAAACAGCCAGTTCCAGATCTTCAGCGGCCAGCGCATGCTCAGCAGCGCAGGGATCTCGTTCTTCGGCGGCGCCTGCTTGACCGGTTCGACGCCGTGCATGAAGTACGCGTACAGCGCCTGCACGTCGTCGTCGGTGATCTTCGCGTACGACACGTACGGCATCGCCGGGTACAGGTTGGCGCCGTTCTTCGACACGCCGTGCCGCACCGCGCGCTCGAAATCGTCGAACGTCCAGTTGCCGATGCCGGTATCGGGATCGGGCGTGATGTTGCTCGTATAGATCTTGCCGAGCATCGGCACCGGCATGCCGAGGCCGCCCGCGAACGGCTTGCCGCCCTTCGCGGTGTGGCACGCCATGCAGTCGCCCGCGACCGCGAGGTATTCGCCGCGCTTGACCGGCGCCGGATCGGCCGAATCGGCCGCGCGTGCGAGGCCCGACAGCGCGAGGCAGCCGGCGAGGAGGAAGGTGAGAGTAGATTTCCGCACGGTCAGACTTCCTTCTTCAGCGTGTCCGACATCCGCAGCGCGAGCGCCGCGATCGTCAGCGTCACGTTCACCGTACCGACGGTCGGCATCGTCGAGCTGCTCGAGATGAACAGGTTCGGATGGTCGAACGTGCGGCAGTCCTTGTCGACGACCGAGTCGCGCGCATCCGCGCCCATGATCGTCGCACCGGTGATGTGGTTGTTCGGCGCGAACTCGTCGTTGAAGACGACGTCGGTGCCGCCGAGCACCTTCGCGGCCGTCGCGTAGACCTCGCGCGTGTGCACCGCGCCGCGCTTCACGTAATCGTCGATCGCATACGTGATCTCGGGGCGCGGGATGCCGATCGCGTCGGTGGCCGTCTTGCTCGGCACGATGCGGTTCTCGGGCTGCGGCAGGATTTCGTGGAAGCAGTCGAACTGCACGTAGCGCGCGGAACGGTCGCGGATCTGCGCGTCGAGCTCCTCGTGCTTCATCAGCTTGCCGGCCTTGAAGATCTTCTGCGTCTCCTGGTTGATGCGCGACATGTTCGACAGGTGGATCTTCTTCGCGGCTTCGGTTGCCCGGAACGGGCCGTCGCGGAAACCGATCAGCGACGTCATCTCCTGCGGGCCGCGGCCCGGCCACAGCTTCTCGTTCGCGTAGAACGACACGCCGGTGCCCGGATGGTCCATCAGGTTGCGGCCGACCATGTCGGAGCTGTTCGCGACGCCGTTCGGGAAATCGCGGTTCGCGGACATCAGCAGGATCTTCGGCGTCTCGATGCCGTTCGCGGCGAGCACGAAGTACTTGCCCTCGACGCGATGGTCGGCGCCGGTCTTGTCCTTGTAGATCGCGGCGACGATGCGCTTGTCCGGCCCGGTCTCGAGCTTGTAGACGACCGCGCTGTCGATCAGCTTCGCGCCGGCCTGCTCGGCCTTCTCGACGTGGACGATGCCGTTGTACATCGCACCGATCGGGCAGATCGGCATGCAGTTGTTGTTCCCGCAACAGGTCGGCCGGCCGTCGTACGGGCGGCTGTTGCGCGCGACGGGCTCGGTCACCACGTGGAACTTCGGGTCATAGCCGTTCAGCGCGCTCTTGATGGTCTGCTCGTTGAACGACAACGGCAGCGGCGGCATCGGGTATGCCTGCTTGCGCGGCGAGTACAGATCTTCCTCGGGGCCCGGGCCCCACACGCCGAGCTCTTCCTCGGCGCGCTGATAGTAATGCTCGAGGTCGTCGTACTGGATCGGCCAGTCGCGGCCGACGCCGTACACGGTCTTCATCTTGAAGTCGTTCGGGATGAAGCGCCACGCCGACGCGGCCCAGTGCCACGTCGTGCCGCCCACCGCGCGGATGTACTGCGAGTTGAACTTGTGCTCGCCCTTCAGGATCAGGTAGTCGTTCGGCGGGCCGTATTCCGGATGCGGCGCCCACGGGCTCGACGGGTACGGCGCCATGAAATCGGTCTTGTCGGGCTGGTTGCGAAAACGCTCGACGATTTCCCAGCGCGGCATGCGCGGGCCGGCTTCCAGCAGGATCACGGACTTGCCCGCCATCGCGAGCTGGTGTGCAACGATCGCGCCGGCGACGCCCGATCCGACGACGACGATGTCGGCTTTTTGCGTATCGGTATCGGCCATCAGGCTTGCCTCTCGGTGGGTTTTTCGGCCCAGAAGCCGGGTTTGTTGGGGCAATACGAAGGAATCACGAGCGTATCGGACACCACGCTGAACATTAATGCTTCTTCGTAGGTAATCACGACGTTGTCGACGATGCCGAGATACCACGCGCCGAGAATCGTCAATGCGAGCGATTCCTGGTCGGGAGTCAGCGAGCCGGATGCGAGCGCACCGGCGAGTTGCGACAGGCTGTCGGCCGTCTTGAACGAGCCCTTCTGCAGTGCCTGCAGATAGCGCTCGCCGGTGACGCGGCTCAGCCCTTTCTTGCCGGTCAATGCTTCGGAAAGCGTCATGAACGTATCGAGCGGCGCGGTGGCCGGATCGTCGGCCAGGGCCCGCAACGCCAGCGAGCCGGTGAGGCCCGCCGCCGTCAGCGCCAGTGCGCCCTGCAGCCATTGACGCCGCGTGATGCCGGTTGCGGCTGCGTCGTTGTCACGACGCGATTGGGGGGTGTTGTCGTTGTGCATGTTTCCTTCTCTCGAACACCGGATTCGGGAAAACCACGCTTGATATTTCTCAAACATTGGCGCGGACCTGAAATGTACGCGCACAAATCGAATCGAACAATCTTTTTATAGTTCATTAAATGTTCCGCAATCCGGGACAATCGACATTTCGCTGCAATTTTGTGTCGTCGGCGCGACAGATCCGTTGCACGCATACCCGTGTCGCGTGCCGACCACACACTGCACCTGCATGCCGCGCTGCGCGCGCACGGCGGTCGGTTAGAATCCCGTGCAATCAAACAGAAAGCTTCCCTCCGAGGGCAATCGAGCGATGAAGCAGCGCGACAAGCACAACAAAGAAACCAACCAAACCAACCACACGACCCGGCTGCTCTGGCGCATCGGCGCCGTCGCGGCGCTCGGCGGCGCGGCGGCGCTGTCGCTGCATGCGGGCGCGGCGCGCACGGTGAGCGTGTCGCCGCAAGGCACCGTCACCGAAGTCCGGCAAAGCGTCGTCAAGTTCGACGAACCGATGGTCGCCTTCGGCTCGGCCTCCGCGCCGAGTCCGGCGCGCGTGACCTGCAACGATTCGACCGCCGCGCGCGGTTCGGGCCACTGGCTCGACGACAAGACCTGGGTTTACGATTTCGAAAGCGACCTGCCGCCCGGCGTACGCTGCTCGGTCGCGCTCAACGACACGCTGCGCTCGGTCGCCGGCAATGCGGCCAGCGGCCCGCGCCGCTTCACGTTCCAGACGGGTGGCCCGTTCCCGGTGTCGGTGCGCCCCGGCTCCCGCGAGATCGAGGAGCGGCAGGTCTTCGTGATGAAGCTGAACGGCCCGGCCGAGCCGCGTTCGGCGCTCGCGAACATCTGGTGCGAAGCGGCCGGCATCGGCAACCGCATTCCCGTCACGGCGGCCGACGACGATACGCGCAACGCGCTGCTCGACCATTTCGGGCTGAAGAAGGAGGCCGCGCGGGTGCTGACACTGTCGTGCTCGCAGGCGCTGCCGGCGAGCGCGAAGATGCAGCTCGTATACGGCAAGGGCGTCGCGAGCCCGAGCGGCATCGCGAACGAAACCGAACGGCGCTTCGATTTCACCGTGCGCGCACCGTTCGCCGCGAGCTTCTCGTGCGAACGCGAGAACGCGAAGGCGCCGTGCACGCCGCTGCGCCCGCTCACGCTGTCGTTCAACGCGCCGATCTCGCGCAAGCAGGCCGAAGCGATCAAGCTGCGCGGTCCCGACGGTTCGCTGTCGCCGACCTTCGCGGCCGACGATCACAGCGAGGAAGTGACGACCGTCACGTTCAACCCGCCGCTGCCGGCGCAGGCCGGCCTGACAGTCGAGCTGCCGTCGGGCCTGCGCGACGTGACCGACCGGCCGCTGTCCAACGCCGATTTGTTCCCGCTCGCGACGCGCACCGCGCCGATGCCGCCGCTCGCGAAATTCTCGTCGGGCACCTTCGGGATCGTCGAGCGCTTCGCCGAACCCGATACGCCCGCGCTCGTGCCCGTCACGCTGCGCAACGTCGAGGCCGACCTGCATATCGCCGGCCTCAATGCGGGCGGCGCGCAATTCGCGAACCTGAAGGTCGAGAACGACACCGCGATCCGTCAATGGATGCGCACCGTCGATCGCTTCGACAACTGGTCGATGACGGCCGGCTCGATCGACAGCCAGATTCCCGGCCTGCTGGAACGCAAGGGGCAACACCCGGTCTACGTGCCGCTCGAGGCGGGTGAAAAGCAGCCCGCGCCGAAAAACCGCCGCATCGACGTGCGTTCGCTGTCGCTGCTCAAGGGCGAGCCCGGCGCGCAGGTGCTGACGCTGCCGAAGGCCGATCCGAAAGCGCTGCGCCCGTTCGAAGTGGTCGGCGTGCCGATCGACAAGCCCGGCTTCTACGTGCTCGAACTCGCATCGCCCGCGCTCGGCCGCTCGCTGCTCGCGAAGCCGTCGAGCATGTACGTGCGCACCACCGTGCTCGTCACGAACCTCGGCGTGCATCTGAAACAGGCCCGCGAGAACAACCTCGTGTGGGTCACGACGCTCGACAAGGGCAAGCCGGTGCCGAATGCGCAGATCCGCGTGTCGGACTGCAACGGCGACGAAATCGCGGCCGGCAAGACCGACGCGCAGGGCCTGCTGAAGATCGACGGGCCGTTCGAGCCGAAGCGCGCATGCAGTTCGTCGGAACAGCGCTTTGACGACTACTTCGTGTCGGCGCGCGTCGACGATCCGAAGACGGGCCCCGACATGGCGTTCGTCAGCTCGGGCTGGAACCGCGGGATCGAATCCTGGCGCTTCAACGTGCCGACCGACACCGACAGCGCACCGACCGTGCGCGCGCATACGGTGTTCGACCGCACGCTGCTGCGCGCCGGCGAAACCGTGTCGATGAAGCATTTCATCCGCACCGAAACGCTGCAGAGCCTCGCGTTCCCGTCGCAATACCCGACGCGCGTGACGATCCGCCACCTCGGCACGGGCCAGACCTACAAGCTGCCCCTCACGTGGGCGGCCGACCACAGCGCGGATTCGCAGTTCACGCTGCCGGCCGCCGCGAAGCTCGGCGAATACAGCGTCGAGCTCGCAGGCGGCCCGGACGATGCGCCGACCGCCACCTACTACAGCGGCAGCTTCCGCGTCGAGGCGTTCCGCCTGCCGGTGCTGAAAGGCTCGATCGGCGCGCGCGACGCGCAGAAGAGCCCGCTCGTCGCCGTCAAGGAAGCGCCGCTCGCGGTGCAGATCGACTACGTGTCGGGCGGCGGCGCATCGAACCTGCCCGTGCAGGTGTCGGCGCTGATGAAATGGGCGTCGCCGCCGTTCGCGGATCGTTTCGAGGATTTCAGCTTCACGCCGTATCGCCCCGACACGAGCGACGGCAATGCCGACGACGATGCGCAGGACGGCGACAGCGCGTCGTCGGCGGCGTCGAGCAACGATCCCGACGCGACGAAGCTGATCGCCGACAAGCTGCCGCTGACGCTCGACCGCAACGGCGCGGGCTCGGTCACGCTCAAGGGCCTGCCGGACGTCGACGCACCGAAGCGCATCGCGCTGGAGGCGACGTTCGCGGACCCGAACGGCGAAGTGCAGACGATCCGCGGCGACACGATCCTGTGGCCGGCCGCGGTGGTGGCCGGCATCAAGGCCGGCCGCTGGGTGTCGGTCGGCCAGCGCGTGCCGGTGCAGGCGCTGGCGGTCGACCTGCAGGGCAAGCCGCGCGCGTCGGTGCCGATCGAGATCAAGGGCGTCGCGCGCATCACGACGTCGTCGCGCAAGCGGATGGTCGGCGGCTTCTATGCGTACGACAACAAGAGCGATACACGCGACCTCGGCGTGCTGTGCTCGGGCAAGACCGACGACAAGGGCCGCATGGCCTGCGACGCGACGCTCGAGCAGGCCGGCAACGTGCAGCTGATCGCGGTCGCGAAGGACGGCGACGGCCGCACGTCGAATGCGTCGACGTCGGTATGGGTCACGCGCGAGGACGAACTCTGGTTCGGCGGCGACAATACCGACCGGATCGACGTGATCCCCGAGAAAACATCGTACGAACCGGGCGAAACGGCCCGCTTCCAGGTGCGCATGCCGTTCCGCTACGCGACCGCGCTCGTCGCGGTCGAGCGCGGCGGCGTGATGGAAACGCACATCGTCGAGCTGAACGGCAAGAACCCGACCGTCGACCTGAAGGTCGGCGAATCGTGGGGGCCCAACGTCTACGTGTCGGTACTCGCGCTGCGCGGGCGGATTCGCGAGGTGCCGTGGTATTCGTTCTTCACGTGGGGCTGGAAGGCGCCGGTCGAATGGGCGCGCGCGTTCTGGCGCGAAGGCCGCCACTACGAGGCGCCGACCGCGTTCGTCGACCTGTCGAAGCCCGCGTTCCGCTATGGCCTCGGCGAGATCAAGGTCGGCACGGGCGTTCATCGCCTCGGCGTGACCGTGACGACCGACGCGACCCGCTACACCGTACGCAGCAAGGCGCAGGCGCACGTGAAGGTCACGCTGCCGAACGGCCAGCCGGCACCGGCGGGCACGCAGATCGCCGTCGCGGCCGTCGATGAAGCGCTGCTCGAACTGATGCCGAACAACAGCTGGGACCTGCTCGACGCAATGCTGCGCCGGCGCGCGTACGGCGTCGAGACGGCCACCGCGCAGATGGAAATCGTCGGCCGCCGTCACTTCGGCCGCAAGGCCGTGCCGGCCGGCGGCGGCGGCGGCAGCGCGCCGACCCGCGAGCTGTTCGACACGCTGCTGCTGTGGAACCCGCGCGTGACGCTCGACGCGAACGGCAGCGCAACCGTCGACGTGCCGCTGAACGACGCGCTCACGCGCTTCCGGATCGTCGCGATCGCGGCGGTCGGCCCCGACCGTTTCGGCACGGGCAGCACGTCGATCCGCAGCACGCAGGATCTGCAACTGATCTCCGGCCTGCCGCCACTCGTACGCGAAGGCGACGCGTTCCGTGCGCAGGTCACGCTGCGCAACACGACTGACCGCGCGATGCAGGTCGTCGTGACGCCGCGCGTGACGGGCCTCGACGTCGCACCGCAAACCGTGTCGCTGGCCGCGAATGCGGCGACCGAGGTCGCGTGGACGATCACCGTGCCCGAGCAGGCGCTCGACGCGGCCGGTGCGCTGAACTGGCGCATCGAGGCGGCCGAGCAAGGCGGCAAGCGCGCGTCCGACGCGCTGGCCGTCGCGCAGAAGGTCGTGCCCGCGCTGCCGGTGACCGTGCAGCAGGCGACGCTCGCGCAGGTCGACGGCACGCTGACGGTGCCCGTCGCGGCCCCGGCCGGCGCGGTGAGCAACGCACAAGGGGTACCGCGCGGCGGCATCGCCGTGTCGCTGCAGTCGAAGCTCGCCGACGGCCTGCCCGGCGTGCGGCGCTGGTTCGAGCGCTATCCGTATCGCTGCCTCGAACAGCAGACGTCTCGTGCGATCGGGCTGCGCGACCCCGCGCAATGGCAGGCGCTGATCGCGCGCATGCCCGTCTATCTCGACAGCGACGGGCTGGCGAGCTACTTCCCGCCGTCGTCCGACGATTCGCACCACGGCAGCCCGACGCTGTCGTCGTACCTGCTCGTGGTGTCCGACGAAGCCAGCCGCCTCGATCCGCGCTTCGCGCTGCCGGAAGACCTGCGCACGCAGCTCGAGGCCGGGCTCGCGCGCTTCGTCGACGGCCGCCTCGAGCGCAACGCGTGGGCGCCGCGCCAGGATCGCGACCTGCGCAAGCTCGCCGCGATCGAGGCGCTGTCGCGCTACGGCGCCGCGCAGGGCCGCATGCTCGGTTCGATCGAGATCGCGCCGAACCAGTGGCCGACGTCGGCGGTGATCGACTATCACGCGATCCTGACGCGCGTGAAGGACATCCCGCAACGCGACGAGAAACGCGCTCAGGTCGACCAGATCCTGCGGGCGCGCCTGACGTACCAGGGCACGCAGCTCGTGTTCTCGACCGCGCGCGACGACGACCTGTGGTGGTTGATGACGAGCAACGAGACCAACGCCGCGCGTCTCGCGCTGGAGTTCGCGGGCGACCCGGCATGGAAGGACGAAATGCCGCGCGTGACCGCCGGCCTGCTCGCGCTGCAACGTCAGGGCGCGTGGCAGACGACCACGTCGAACGCGCTCGGCCTCCTCGCGGTCGAGCGCTTCTCGCGGACCTACGAGAGCACGCCGGTCACCGGCGCGACGAAGGTTGCGCTGGGCGGCGACGAGCGCTCGATCTCGTGGTCGCAGGCGGCGTCGGCCGCGCCCGCCGATGCGCCGGCTTCAGCCACACCGGCGACCCGCGCGGCTGCCGCGCGCAGCGTACTGATGCCGTGGCCGCGTGCGTCGCAGGGACCGGCCACGCTGTCGGTCGCGCAAGACGGTACGGGCCGCCCGTGGGCCACGGTCGAAAGCCTCGCGGCCGTACCGCTGCGCGCGCCGTTCGCGGCCGGCTACCGGATCACGAAGACCGTCACGCCCGTGTCGCCGGCCGTCAAGGGCGTGCTGACGCGAGGCGACGTCGTGCGCGTGCATCTCGACATCGACGCGCAGAGCGACATGACGTGGGTCGCCGTCAACGATCCGATCCCGTCCGGCGCGACGATCCTCGGATCGGGCCTCGGCCGCGATTCCGAAGCCGCGACGCAGGGCGAGAAAACGCCCGACGGCGCATGGCCGACGTTCATCGAGCGCGACTTCGACGGCTACCGCGCGTACTTCGACTATTTGCCGAAGGGTAAATTCTCGGTCGAGTACACGGTGCGGCTGAACAACGTCGGCACGTTCGGGCTGCCGCCGACGCGCGTCGAGGCGCTGTATGCGCCGTCCGTGTACGGCCTGTGGCCGAACCCGCCGATGACCGTGAAGCCGGCCGACGCGGGCAAGTGACGAGACCGCGATGATCGATCTGGCCTTGCCGCGGCCGGCGCGTTTCGCCGGCCGCGTATTCGTCGCCGTCGTGCTGGCCGCGCCGCTCGTCGCGCACGCGCTGCCCGGCTACGACGACGTGCGACGCAACTGGCGCAGCTCCGACTGGGTGCTGCTCGCGCGCGACGGCACGCCGCTGCAGCGCACGCGCATCGACCTCGCCGAACGGCGCGGCGACTGGGTATCGCTCGCCGACGTATCGCCCGCGTTCCGCGAGGCGATCGTCGTGTCCGAGGACAAGCGCTTCTACGAACACAGCGGCGTCGATTGGCGCGGGATTGCCGGCGCCGCGTGGGGCAACCTGTGGAACGAGCGCACGCGCGGCGCGTCGACCGTCACGATGCAGCTCGCGGGCCTGCTCAGCGATTCGCCGCGCCGTTCGGGCCAGCGCTCGCTGCCGCAGAAGGCCACGCAGGCTGTGAGCGCGCTGTGGCTCGAACGCAGCTGGCGCAAGGACCAGATCCTCGAGGCGTACCTGAACCTGGTGCCGTTCCGCGGCGAAACGATCGGGCTCGGCGCGCTGTCGCAGGTGCTGTTCGGCAAGGCGCCGTCGGGCCTCGACGCACGCGAGGCCGCGATCGCCGCCGCACTCGTGCGCGCGCCCAACGCGGCCCCGGCAAAGATCGCCGAACGCGCGTGCCGGATTCTGCGCGACATGCAGGCCGCGCAGGCATGCGCGTCACTCGACGGCTACGTGCAGCTCGTCACCGCGCGCCCGGCCAACGCGGTACGCGACGACGGCGCCGCCCTCGCCCCGCACTTCGCGCGGCGCATCGCGGCCGAGGTCAAGCCGGTGGCCGGCGCGCAGGTCCGCACGACGCTCGATGCGCCACTACAGCGCTTCGCGCAGGACACGCTGATGCGCGCGCTGACCGAACTCAATGCGCCCGCGCACCGGCGCAACGTGCAGGACGGCGCGGTCGTCGTGATCGACAACGCGACCGGCGAGATCCGCGCATGGGTCGGCTCGTCGGGGGCGCTGTCGAGCGCGCGCGACGTCGATGCCGTGCTCGCGCCGCGCCAGGCCGGTTCGACGCTCAAGCCGTTCCTCTATGCGCAGGCGATCGACGAGAAACGGCTGACGGCCGCATCGCTGCTCGACGACGCGCCGATCAACCTCGCGGCCGGCGGCGGCCTCTATATTCCGCAGAATTACGACAAGGATTTCAAGGGCTGGGTGAGCGTGCGCAGCGCGCTCGGCGGCTCGCTGAACGTGCCGGCCGTGCGCACGCTCGTGCTCGTCACGCCGCACCGCTTCGCGCGCACGCTGACCGCGCTCGGCCTGCCGCTCGCGCAGGAAGGCGATTACTACGGCTTCAGCCTCGCGCTCGGGAGTGCGGACGTCACGCTGCTGTCGCTGACCAATGCATACCGCGCGCTCGCGAACGGCGGCGTCGCGCGCAAGGTGGTCGACCTGCCGGCCACGGCGCCGACGCCGGCATCCGGCGCATCGGCGCCCGCGGGGGCGGACACCGGCACGCGCGTGTTCAGCGAGGCGGCCAGCTTCGTCGTCACCGACATCCTGTCCGACAACAACGCGCGCGTGCGCACGTTCGGCTTCGACAACCCGCTCGCGACGCGCTTCTTCTCGGCGGTCAAGACCGGCACGAGCAAGGACATGCGCGACAACTGGACGATCGGTTTCACGTCGCGCTATACGGTCGGCGTGTGGGTCGGCAATGCGGACGGCTCGCCGATGTGGGACGTGTCGGGCGTCACGGGCGCGTCGCCCGTGTGGTCGGCCGTCGTCGGCTACCTGCACCGCGACCTGCCGAGCCGTGCGCCGCGCGCGCCGGCCGGCGTCGAGACGCGCCGGATCGTGTTCGAGCGCGACATCGAGCCGGCACGCAACGAATGGTTCATCGCGGGCACGGCGGTCGACACGATCCGGCTCGCGGCGCCCGTCACGCCGGGCAAGGGCGGCGCACGGGCGCCGCTGACGATCGGCGCGCCGACCGACGGCACGATCTTCGCGATCGACCCCGACATTCCGCCGAAGAACCAGCGGATCTGGTTCGAGCGATCGGCCGGGCACGCGGCGAAGTTCGCGTGGCGGCTCGACGACAAGGTGATCGGCCATGCCGATCGCGTCGCGTGGCTGCCGTGGCCGGGCCGGCACCGGCTCGAACTCGTCGATGCGCGCGGCAACGTCGCCGATGCGATCGGCTTCGAGGTGCGCGGCGCATTTGCGAAGCCGGCCGCACGCAAGCCGTGAGCCGGCGAACCGGCTTGCTGGCCAGCCGTATTCGCTTTCCCCGGATCACGACATAGAATGACAACAGCGCCGCATTCCCCCACGCGCACCGGTTGCCTCATTCTTTCGGATTGCCCGCGACCATGAACATTCGCATTACGCGGTTCACCCGCCCCGCGCTGGGCGCCTTGTGCGTTGCAACGCTCGCCGCCCTCCAGGCCTGCAACGGCGAGGCCTGCTTCGGCGTCGACGCGTGCTTCAACGACAACACGCAAACCGTCTCGCTGTCGGGCACGGCCGCGACGGGCGATGCGCTGGCGAGCGCGCAAGTCACGGTCAATTGCGCGGCGGGCTCGGCGACGACGCTGACGGACGGCGGCGGCAACTACCATGTGACGCTCAACGCGGCGCCGCCGTGCGTGATCACCGTGGCGTCGGGCGGCGCAAGCCTGCATTCGCTCGCGTACGCGGGCGGCACCTTCAACACGACGCCCGAGACCGAACTGCTGCTCGTCTATCTCGCGGCGCAACTGGGGACGAACACGGCCGGGCTGATCGGCAATTTCCAGGGCACCCTGCGCTACCAGCGCGCGATGAACAGCCCGGACACCGTGCAGGCCGCGCAATCGGCCGTGGTGACGAACCTGCAGCAGCGCTATGCGGTCACGCTCGCGGCGCCGGCGTTCCTGACCACGTCGTTCGTGGTCGGACAACCGGGTGTCGACAGCGATCTCGTTGCGCTGGGCAAGGCCGGGGCGATCGATTCGAACGGACTGCCGGACCCGGTGGCCGTGTCGCTGTTGCAGCAGGCCGGGGCCGCGCATCCGCTGTAAGCGACGCGAGACGGAACGGGAATCGACCGTCAGGCGCCGGCTTCACGCACGTCGTCGGCCAGTAACGCCCAACGCTCGTGGTCGCGCCATTCGCCGCCGATGCGCAGATAGCGCGGCGAAAATCCCTCCTGCCTGAACCCGAGCCGTCGAACCAGCGCGATCGACGCATGGTTGCCCGGCTGGATGTTCGCTTCGAGCCGGTGCAGCCCGAGTTCGCCGAACGCGACGTCGATCGCCGCGCGCAACGCGTCCGTCATCAGCCCCTTGCGGCTGAAATCCGCCATTCCGTAGTACGCAAGATAAGCGCTCTGAAACACGCCGCCGACGATCTCGTTGAGATTCACCACGCCGACCACCGCGCCCGACGCCCGCTCGCGCGCGACCAATCCGAGGTTCGGCCCCGTCAGGCAGCGGGCGAACCATTGATCGAACCCGGCCTGGTCGATGAACGAATCGACCCACGGCAAATGGTGACTCCGACTCGCGCGGTTGGCGACGATCAGGTCGGCGGCGTCGGACCGGGCGACGCGGTTCAGCAGGATACGGTTCATGAGTCGATCGCGAGCCGGCGCTTACGCCGCCTCCCCGCTCCCGCACACCACCGGCGCCGCCTGCTGCTGCGACAGATACCGCAGCAGCTTCGTCACCATCCACACGACGATGAACGACAACGCGACGAAGAACACCGCGAGCGGCGTCAGCACGTGAATCGACACGAAACCGGCCAGGCCCATCATCGCGGACGACACGAGCAGCAGCGCACAGCCGAGAATCGCGCTCGTCAGGCCGGCGATATGCGGAAACAGCGAATTGCCCTTCGCCATCAGCGTCGGATACATCGCGCCCGCGCAGAAGCCCATCACGAGCACCGGCGTCGCAAGCGTCCACACGCGCAGGCCGATGGTCAGCGCCAGCACCAGCATCGCGATCGATGCGCCCGCCATCACGCGCGCGCCGATACGCAGCCGTTGCTCGGCGCTCGGCAGCCCGCGGCCGTGAATCCGGTTCGACAGGCCGCCGAGGAAATACATGAGGCCGATGCCGAGCGCCAGATACCCGAAGAAGGTCGGCGGCTTGTGCAGCGTGGTCTGCACCATGAACGGCCCGACGATGTTGAACACCAGCAGGATGCTGTAGCACAGCCCCTGTGCGAGGAAGCAGCTCTGGAACACCGGGCTCGCCAGCACCTTGCCCGTGTTCGCCATCAGCGTGCGCGGCACGAGATGCACGGGCTTCGGCAAGGTTTCGCGGTAGCGCCACAGCAGCGCCCACATCGCCAGCGAGTAGACCAGCAGGAACACGAGGCACGCGCGCCAGCCGAACCATTCCTGCAGGTGCGCGCCGATCACCGGCGCGATGATCGGCGCCAGCCCCCACGCGATCGACATGTACGTGAACGCGTGCATCAACGCCTGGCCGGAGAACGAATCGGTGATGATCGCCTTCGCGAGCAGGTTGGTGGTCGCGATCCCGAAGCCCTGCAGGCAGCGCGCGAGTACGAACGTCTCCAGGTTCGGCGCGCCGAGCGACAGCAGACAGCCGATCGTGTAGATCACGAGCCCGAACGCAAGCACGCGCTTGCGTCCGTAGGCGTCGGCGATCGGCCCGAAGATCAGCTGGCCGAGCGCATAAGCCGCCATGTAGCCGGACACGCTCGACTGGATCGCCTGCGGCGTGGTCGCGAACGAACGGGCCATGTCGGGCAGCGCGGGCACGTAGATGTCGATCGCGAGCTGGCCGGCGGACGCGAACAGGCAGATCAGGAACAGCAGGAAGCGCGGCGAATTCGACTCGCGCGCGGGAGTGGGCGTGGCGTTCATGACGACTGGGAAGGAGGTCGGGCAGCAGGCCGCACCGTCAATGTTCGAATGCCGAACATGCGTGCGGTGGTGACGAATTCCGTATTGTGCCTGTTGTTGCACCCGACGACAGGATTCCCCCTGGCGCGGGCGAGGTTGAATGCCGACTGCGGCACGTCCTGAAATGCGCGGATCGGGCCGGCGGGCGGCGATTTTAATGTTGATTTAAGCCGACGGCCGCATTGTCCTGGATGGCTCACTCCGTGAGCCGTACGTCATTGTTGATTCGATCAGTCTCGTTTGATGGAGATACGAAGATGCGATTCCGTTCGTATATGGCGGCGGGCACGCTGGCGCTGGCGCCCGTGCTCGCGCTGGCCGGACAGGCCGGCGCGGCGGCGGCCGCCCAACCGATGTTCGTCAATGTCGACGGGCAGGCCGTGCCCGTGAAAGCCGAAACGCGCGTCGTCCAGACGGACGTCGGCCCGATGAAGGTCAGCACGTGGAGCTGGCGTAGCCCGCAAGGCGGCGCGAGCTTCGAGATGCAGACGTCGTCGGGCGGCATGCCGCCAGCGGCGGCGTTGCGGCAAATACAGGCCGCGCAGTACCGGATGCAGGCGGCGCAGGCGCAGATGGTCGCGATGCAGCAGCAGATGATGGCGCTGCAGCACATCGCGCTCGCCAACGCGTTCGCGATGCCGATGCCGCAGCCGGTCGGGTTCGCGATACCGGCGTGGGCCGCTCCCCAACCGGTGCTCGTCATCGTCCCGGCACAGCCGCCGATGCCGTCGGCGGCGCCGGCAACGCCGGCCGCACCCGCCGCCCCCGTGGCGCGCGGCCCGGAAATCAAGGCCTGACGCGCTTCGCGCCGCTCGGCGCTCTGCGCTCGAACCGCCGGCACGTGCCGGCGGTTTTTCATTGCAACGGCCGAATCAGTACTGCGCCTGATCCGTCGGATTCTTGAACAGCTGCTTCATCTCCGCCGACAGCGGATAGTTGAGGCTCACGCCCTTCGGCGGAATCGGCTGCATGAACCACTGGTCGTACAGCTTCTCGGCCGCGCCCGAGGTTTGCATCTTCGCGATCACGCCGTCGACGACACGCTTGAACGCCGGATCGTCCCTGCGCATCATGCACGCGTAGTTTTCGTGAACGAGCGGCGTGCCCGCGACCGTATACGCACCCGGATTGCGGTCCTTCGCGATTTCGCCGTACAGCAGCGGCTCGTCCATCACGAACGCGACCGCGCGCCCGGTCGTGACGTTCATGAACGCTTCGGCATGATCCTTCGCGCTGATGATCGTCATGTTCATCGCCTTCTCTTCGTTGAGCTTGCGCAGCAGGCGCTCGTCCGACGTGCCGGCCGTCGTCGCGACCGTCTTGCCGGCCAGGTCTGCGAAGTCCTTCACGCCCGAATCCTTGCGCGTGCTGAAGCGGATACCGTAGAGGAAGATGCTGTTCGAGAACGCGGCCTGCTTTTGCCGTTCTAGCGTATTCGTCGTGGAGCCGCATTCGAAGTCGATCGTCCCGTTCTGCAGCAGCGGAATCCGGTTCTGCGACGTGATCGGAATCTCCTTCACCGCGAGGTTCGGCACGTTCAGATCCGTCTTCAACTGGTCGATGATGCGCGACGCGATGTCCCGCGAATAGCCGATGTTCTTCTGCTGGTTGTCCGAATACGAGAACGGCACCGACGACTCGCGGATGCCCAGCGACACGACGCCCGTGTCCTTGATCTTCTTCAGCGTACCGGTGAGGGCCTGCGCGTGGGCGGTGCCCGCCAGCGCGCAGGACAACGCGACAGCCAGCCAACGGAAGCGGTAATCCATGCTTTTCTCCTGACGAAACCTCGATCGAATCGCGATCGTACGCCCAACAAAATTCGCACCGCATCGGGGAAAGCGTCAAGCGCCCTCTGTCTCGGGCCTCACCGAGAGAAATCGTTTCCGCGCCGCGCAAAAGCGCCTGCGCCGCACGTTTGGCTTGGGCCGTCTGCCCGCAGTCTTGCACCCGATGCACAGATCATCCGTTCCAAACGGGTGTTCATGCTGCAGGACAGCATCGCAATCGTTTGCGTCCCGCACCTTTTTCACACAAAACATATTCAAGAAGCCGCCTCATCAGCCGTTACCCAATGCATGGCGCGTCGCAGCAGCCCTGGGTGCGCCGAACAAAAACAAGGTCCGGTTTACGCCGGACCAGGCACCACCGCCGGCACGACGGTTATCTTCGAGGATCGACTTTCAATATGAAAGCCAAACGCTTCAATTTCGCGCTGGCCCGTCCGGCCCATGCGCGCATGCTCGCCGGTATGCTGTCCGCCGCCGCTCTCCTGCCCCTCGCCGGTTGCGGCGGAGGCGGCGGCGACGGCAGCAACCCGTCTTCGTCCAACGCGGCACCCGCACCGACGCCCACGCCGGCGCCCGCTCCGACGCCTGCTCCCGCACCCGCGCCCGCCCCGCCGGCGTCGACCGGCGGCAATACGTGCACGTCGCAGCAGGCCGCCACACAGATGGCCGCGCAAACGGCGCCGGTCGAGCCGCCGGTCGATCACCTCATCGTCAAGCTCAAAACGCTGACGGCCACCCGCGCGATGGCGACCATCGACAACGGCTCGCGACTCGATGCGGTGATCCAGCGCGCGATGACGCGCTGGACGGCGCCCGTGACCGGCAACGCACGCGCGTACGCGAGCACGGTTGCGCCAACGCCGGTGAACGTACAGGTCGAACGAACGATCTCGAGCGGCGCGACCGTGCTGTCGCTCGGCCAGCGCATGGCCGCCGCCGATGCCGCCGCGCTCGCACAGGCGTTCGCGGCCGACAGCGATGTCGACTACGCGGAACCGGATCACCCGATGCAGATCCGCGACACGCCGAGCGATCCGCTCTACAACCAGCAGTGGTACCTGTCCGACCCGGCCGCCGGCATCAACCTGCCACCGGCGTGGAACGTGACCAAGGGTTCGCCGACCGTCGTCACCGCCGTGCTCGATACCGGCTATCGGCCGCACGGCGATCTCGTCGGCAACCTGCTGTCCGGCTACAGCTTCATCAGCAACGTCAACACCAGCAACAACGGCTTGACGCGCGGCCCGGACGCAACGGATCCGGGCGACTGGGTCACGCAGCAGGAGCTCGACAACGTCAACGGCCCGTACTATCACTGCGCAAGCCAGCCGAGCAACAGCAGCTGGCACGGCACGCGCGTGATGGGCGTGATCGGCGCGACCGCCAACAACGGCACCGGCGTCGCCGGCGTATCGTGGCTCGGCCAGATCCTGCCCGTGCGCGTACTCGGCAAGTGCGGCGGCGTGACGAGCGACATCGCGGACGGCATGCGCTGGGCAGCCGGCATCACCGTGGCCGGCGTACCGACGAACCCGCGGCCGGCGAAGATCATCAACCTGAGCCTCGGCGGGGTCGGCGCATGCAGCACGACGTTCCAGCAGGCGATCGACGACGTGACCGCGAAGGGCGTGACCGTGGTCGTCGCGGCCGGCAACGACGGCCTGTCGACCGGGCTCGACCAGCCCGCGAACTGCCGCGGCGTGATCACCGTCGCCGCGACCGACGCGACGGGCCGACGCGCCTCGTTCAGCAACTTCGGCGCCGACGTCGCGCTGAGCGCGCCCGGCGTCAACATCGTGTCGACGTCGAACACCGGCACGACGACGCCGGGCTCGGACACCTATGGCCCCGCGAACGGCACCAGCCTCGCGGCGCCGCAGGTGACGGGGGTCGCCGCGCTGATGCTGTCGGTCAACGGCAACCTCACGCCCGCGCAGATCCTGCAGAAGCTGCAAGGCGGCACGCGCGCGGCGAAACTCGCGGCCGGCACGTCGTGCACCGCGCTGCCGGCGGGCTCGGGCATCCTCGATGCAGGGGCCGCCGTCGCGACCGCGAACCAGTAACCGGCACCTCGTTCGACACGGCCGCGCGCATGCCGACATGGCATGCGCGCGGCTGTTTCATGACGGGCTGCCGCACACGCCCGCGAACGCGTACCGGCACGATCAAGTATCTCGAAATAACGCCTGACAAAAGGGTTGACGCTTCGCATAGCGAGCCATTACCATCGCCCCGGTCTCATTACATGGAGTGTTCTGTGAACACCGATGCGAGTTGTAGTTGGTGCGTCACCAACTTGACTGCTGCCTGAGGAAAACGCGCAGAGCCTCGTCTTCTGCCGCATCCCGGGAAGCAGGATGCGGCGTCCTTCCGGCCTGACTACCGGCCAGATCTCCCGCCGAATTTTCGATGTTGTCGAATGCACGCGACGCGCCGTCGCGCGTGTGCGTTCGCGTTACACGCGGCGCCAGCCGCGTGCGCCCTCCGTTCGCGTGCCGTCCGGCCGCGCGCGTCATTGCGCGCGCCGCTGCCGATCGCCCGCGCCGACAATCCGCAACCGACAGGAGTGCAGATGAACTCAGACGACAGTAGTCGATTACCGCTCGCCGGTGCGACGCTGCGCATCGACACGCCGTCCGCATCCCGCGCGCCGGCGAGCGTTCCCGCCTTTACCGACCCACAGCCGATCGCGCCTGACGCGACGCGGCGGGGAGCGTGCGTGCGTCGATAACGTCACGGCCGCTCCCCGCCCGCCGCCTCGTGCGCAAGGAGCGACTCATGACGACACGACACAACACCTCGCACAAGAAACAGCGCGGCTTCATCAAGGCCGGCGCCGGCCGGCAGAACGAACCGCGCATCATGCGCGCCGCGCAGGAAGCAGCCCGCCCGCTTGAAGACACGCTGAAGTCGCTGCGCACCAGCACGCGCGGCCTTACCTACGACCAGGCCGCCGACCGCCTGCAGCACGACGGCCCGAACGAAATCGCGCACGACAAGCCGCCGCACTGGACCCGCCAGTTGCTGCTGTCGTTCCACAATCCGTTCGTCTACGTGCTGCTGGTGCTGGCCGCCATCAGCTTCTGCACCGACGTCTATTTCGCGGCGCCCGACGATCGCGACTACGTCGGCATGACGATCCTGCTGACGATGGTCACGATCAGCGCGCTGCTGCGCTTCGTGCAGGAATTCCGTTCGCTGCGCGCGGCCGAGAAGCTCAAGGCGATGGTCCGCACGACGGCCACCGTGCAGCGCGCCCTGACGGACACGTCGGAGCCCGCGCGCCGCGAGGTGCCGATGCGCGAAGTCGTGACCGGCGACATCGTGCATCTTTCCGCCGGCGACATGATCCCCGCCGACGTGCGCCTGCTCGCATCGCGCGACCTGTTCATCAGCCAGGCCGTGCTGACCGGCGAGGCGCTGCCCGTCGAGAAGTACGACACGCTCGGCGCGGTGGCCGGCAAATCCGCGGGCACGCATGCGACCGGCGCGGCGAACGACGCACCGGCGTCTCTGCTCGATCTCGAAAACGTCTGCTTCATGGGCACCAACGTCGTCAGCGGCACGGCGACGGCCGTCGTCGTCGCGACCGGCGAGGACACGTACTTCGGCTCGCTCGCGCGCAACGTCGTGAGCCACAAGCGCATCGAGACGAGCTTCGACCGTGGTGTCGCGAGCGTGAGCTGGTTGCTGATCAAGTTCATGTTCGTGATGGTGCCGATCGTGTTCATGATCAACGGCCTGACCAAGGGCGACTGGCTGAGCGCCCTCACGTTCGCGCTCGCGGTGGCCGTCGGCCTCACGCCCGAGATGCTGCCGATGATCGTCAGCGCGAACCTCGCGCGCGGCGCGGTCGCGATGGCGCGCCGCAAGGTCGTCGTCAAGCGGCTGAACTCGGTGCAGAACTTCGGCGCGATGGACGTGCTGTGCACCGACAAGACCGGCACGCTCACGCAGGACAAGATCATCCTCGAACACCACCTCGACCTGTCCGGTCACAAGAATGAGGAAATCCTGCGGCTCGGCTGGCTGAACAGCTTCCACCAGAGCGGCCAGAAGAACCTGATCGACATCGCGATCGTCGCGCGCGCCGACGAGATCGGCGAACGCGTGAAGCCGCAGGGCTACAAGAAGATCGACGAACTGCCGTTCGACTTCGTGCGGCGCCGCCTGTCGGTCGTCGTCGAGGATACGCGCGGCACGCATCTGCTGATCTGCAAGGGCGCGGTCGAGGAAATGCTGGCGGTATCCACGCACGTGCAGGATGAGGACGGCGTGCGCCCGCTCGACTTCGTGGCCCGCAAGCGGCTGCTCGAACAGGCCACCGCGTACAACGAGGACGGCTTCCGCGTGCTCGTGCTCGCCACGCGCACGATCCCGCGCGGCGACGAACGCGCGCAATACCGCACCGCCGACGAACACGATCTCGTCGTTCGCGGCTTCCTGACCTTTCTCGATCCGCCGAAGGAATCGGCCGCGCCGGCACTCGCCGCGCTGCGCGAGAACGGTGTCGCGGTGAAGGTGCTGACGGGCGACAACCCGACCGTCACGGTGAAGGTGTGCCGCCAGGTCGGCCTCGAACCCGGCAAGCCGATCCTCGGCGCCGAAATCGAGACGCTCGACGACGCAACGCTCGCGCAGGTGGTCGAACGCACGACCGTGTTCGCGAAGCTCACGCCGCTGCAGAAGGCGCGCATCGTCAAGGCGCTGCAGGCGAACGGCCACACGGTCGGCTTCCTCGGCGACGGCATCAACGACGCGCCCGCGCTGCGCGACGCGGACGTCGGCATCTCGGTCGACAGCGGCGCCGACATCGCGAAGGAAACCGCCGACATCATCCTGCTCGAGAAGAGCCTGATGGTGCTCGAGGAAGGCGTGATCAAGGGCCGCGAGACGTTCGGCAACATCCTGAAGTACCTGAACATGACCGCCAGCTCGAACTTCGGCAACGTGTTCTCGGTGCTCGTCGCGAGCGCGTTCCTGCCGTGGGAGCCGATGCTCGCGACGCAGCTGCTCGTGCTGAACCTGATCTACGACACGTCTCAGATGCTGCTGCCGTGGGACAAGATGGACCGCGAGTTCCTGAAGAAGCCGCGCAAGTGGGAGGCCGGCAACATCGGCCGCTTCATGCTGTGGGTCGGGCCGACGTCGTCGGTATTCGACATCACGACGTACGTCCTGATGTGGACCGTGTTCGGTGCGGGC
The DNA here is from genome assembly GCF_001729305.1 of Burkholderia sp. A2. Classification (NCBI taxonomy): domain Bacteria; kingdom Pseudomonadati; phylum Pseudomonadota; class Betaproteobacteria; order Burkholderiales; family Burkholderiaceae; genus Burkholderia; species Burkholderia sp. A2. The sequence continues at coordinate 126,055 of NZ_LZXX01000086.1, forward strand.
GCGCTGTATCACCTGAACGGCGGTGCGAGCGGCCAGATCGTGATGAATTCGGGCTGGTTCATCGAGAGCCTCGTGTCGCAGACGCTCGTCGTGCATCTGCTGCGCACGCAGAAGATCCCGTTCCTGCAGAGCACGGCGTCGCTGCCGGTGCTGCTGTCGACCTTCACCGCGATCGCGATCGGCTGCTGGCTGCCGTTCTCGCCGTTCGCGCAAGCGCTCGGCTTCATGCACCTGCCAAGCACCTACTGGCTGTGGCTCGCCGCGACGATGGTCGGCTACATCGTGCTCGCGCAGATCGTCAAGACGATCTACGTGCGTCGCTACAAGCAGTGGTTTTGATGGCGCGCGGATGACGATGCGCCGGCCCGTGCTCGCGAGCGACGAACGGGCCGGCGCGACGTCCGCGTCGAGCCACCCCTATGCCTCGGGCCGCATCAGCGGCCCGTTTTTCGTTCATTGGGCATCGTTCGCGCCGAACAGCTGCGCGCACACCGCGCGCCCTTCGTCGGTCAGCACGGCGCTGCCGGTACCGTCCTCGTTCAGCGTCGTCGCGCTCAGGCCCGCGGCGTCCAGCTGCGTCAGCACGCGCCGCAGCGTGCTCATGGGCAATTGCGTGCGCTTTGCGATCTTCGGCAGCGACCACGGCTTTCCGGCCGGATCGCTCGCGGCTTCGTTCAGCGTCGCGAGCGTGGCGACGAGTGCGGGATCGAGCGGGGATTCGTCGGATTCTGAAGTCATCGGTTCGGGTTCGTCGGCCGGCGTCGGGCCGGCATGCATGGAGACAACCATCGCGAGCACTATACGCCGCGTCACGCGCCCTTGAGTGCGGCGCGCATGAACGACACGAAACGCGTGGTGACGGGATCGTCGCGCTCGGCCCGCCATGCGAGCCCCACGCGCCACTTCGCGTCCCGGCCGTCGAGCGGCAGCACCGTCGCGTCGCGCAGCAGGTACTGCGCGCTCGACGGGATGAACGCGACGCCGACGCCGGCCGCGACCGACGTCAGCACCGACTGCACGTCCTCCGCCTGCTGCATCACGTGCGGCACGAAGCGGCGCTCGACGCACCACCGGTCGATCTGCGCGGCCAGCCCGGGGCCGCGCGCCCGCTGCAGCGCGATGAAGCCGATCTCGTTGAGCACGTCGAGGTTGGCCGGCACGCGCTTGAAGCCGAGATGCGGCGGCACCGCGAGCGCGAGCGCTTCGTCGGTCACCTTGAACGACGACAAGCCTTCGTCGGCAGGCAGACGCAGGAAACCGGCGTCGAGCTTGCCGGCGTGCAGCCGGCGCGTCTGTTCGGAGGACGACAGGTCGCTCAGCGTCACCGCAATACCCGGATTGCGACGACGGAATTCGGCGATCAGTTTCGGCACGAGCGTGAGCACGGACAGGCAGATGCCGAGCCGCAAATGCCCGCGCTGGCCGCTCGTCGCTTCCCGCGCACGCGCCAGGATTTCGTCGGCATCGCGTACGAGCGCCTGCGCGTCGGGCAGGAAGCGTTCGCCGAACGGCGTCAGTTCCGCGCCATGCCGGCCGCGCTCGAACAGCTTGCCGCCGAGGCTCGCCTCGAGCGCGCCGATCTGCTTGCTGAGCGCGGGCTGGCTCATGTGCAGCGCGTCGGCCGCACGGCTGAAATGGCACAACTCGGTCACCGTCAGGAACGTGCGAAGCAGCTTCAGTTCCATTCTTTAACGGAATCGTAATGATCGAAAGATTCATTTTACCGATCGAATGCAATGGCGTTCAATACGGACATGCCCTTCCCGGAACGCACTTTCATGTCCCTCGATCCAGCGGCCGACTGCGTGGCCGAGCCGTCATCCGATGTCCCTGATGCAAGCGAATGCGCCGCTGCTGTCGATACCCGCGCACGGAAGCGTCGTGCCGAACGTACCGACGGGCGCAGTCGTCGCTTTCGCTTCGGCGATGCGCTGGAAGACGCGACGCCGCGTGCGATGACCGGTTCGATCGCGATCAGTTTCGCGGTCGTGTCGCGGCGGAACTGGCCGCGCTGAACCGCGTATCTGCCCGCCTTTCACGCCACGCCCACCGCTTGCCCGGCAGCGCAAAAGCGACCGGAACCCTCCCGTATCGCGCGTCATCCAATCGTCATCGCCCCGCGATCGACCGTATAATTTCCCGCACCCGCTGACCGCCCACGCATTGCGCGCAGCCGCATCGCGCGTGAAAAGGAGACTTTCGCTTGACCGGCCTCATCGCGCGCCTGCCTCGCGCCCGGACCACCCTGATCCTCGCCCTGTCGTTCCTGCTGCTCGCATTCGCCGCGAATGCGTCCGCGCAACGCGTGCAGCCGCATCGCACCGCCCATGCGCAACCGCATGCCCATGCGAAGGCCGTCAAGAAGACACCCCATCGCAAGAAAAAGGCCGTCAAGCGTCGTCGCTCGCGCGTGACGCATCAAGCGGCCCAACGCCACGCGGCACCCGCATCGCAGCAGCGGCGCGCGAAACGCACGACCGCCGTGCGACCGCGCGCGCCCGCGAAACCGAAATTGCTCGCCCGTTGCGGCTACACCCCGCGCGCGGTCGGGTCGCTGCATTCACGCGCGGCCTATGTGCTCGACGTCGATTCCGGCACCCCGCTGCTCGCGCGCAACGCACGCACCGTACGGCCGATCGCATCGATCTCGAAACTGATGACGGCCGTCGTCGCGCGCGACGCCGATCGTCCGCTGAACGGCGTGCTGCGCGTGACCGCGCGCGATCGCGACACGATCAAGTTCACCGGCTCGCGCCTGCAGGTCGGCTCGGAACTGTCGCGCCGCGACATGTTCCATATCGCGTTGATGTCGTCGGAGAACCGCGCGGCCGCCGCGCTTAGCCGCGACTATCCGGGCGGGCGCGCGGCGTTCGTGCAGGCGATGAACCGCGAAGCGCGCCGGCTCGGCATGCGGCATACGCACTTTCGCGAGCCGACCGGCCTGTCGCCGCACAACGTGTCGACGGCGGAAGATCTCGCGCGGCTCGTCGGCGCAGCCGCGCAGGATCCGCTGATCCGCTATTTCTCGACCGATCTGTCGACCACCGTGCGCCCCGGCGACGGCGAACTCGTATACGTGAATTCCGACCCGCTCGTGCGCTACCGCCGCCTGCCGATCCGGCTGCAGAAAACCGGCTTCATCAACGAATCGGGGCACGGCGTCGTGATGCGCATGCGCGTGAAAGGCCGCCGCGAAACGGTCGTGCTGCTCGGCGCACCGACGCGTGCCGGCGTATCGAGCGACGCAATCAGAATCCATCGCTGGCTGTCCTGCTCGATCCAGTAAACGCACACGGGCAGCCGGCGCATTCACGCCACGGGAGCGACGCGATGCAGCACGAATACCGCTTCAACGCCTTCGGCCGGCTGCTCGCCGTCGTGCGCACCGACGGCCGCTGGGCCGTGTTCGATCTCGGCGCCGAAGGCAAGCGGCGCCCGGCCAATCTGCAGATTCCGTCGGCGCTCACCGCCGACGAACTCGGCCAGTACCTCGGCGATCTGCTGCACGAAAACGCAACCCCGCGATACAACGAAGTCGTACCGGTCGCGCATCGACGCGCATAGTCGCGCGCCGGACGGTGCGGCCGGGCCGGCGGCTAATTCGACAGTTAAACTTGCAAGTCTAACTGTCTTGTTCTAAGATTCGCCGCATGAACCCGCCACGCAAACCCGGCGTTTCCGCCGAAACCGTCGCCGCCGACCTGACCCTCGCGGTCGGCCAACTCATCCGCCGGCTGCGCTCCGAAATCGATTCCGGTGGACTCGGCATGTCCCAGACGAGCGCGCTCGCGCGGCTCGATCGGCACGGGCCGATGACGACCGCCGATCTCGCGCGCGCCGAAGCGATGAAGCCGCAGTCGATGAAGGCGATCCTCGCAAGCCTCGAGGAAGACGCGCTCGTCGAGCGCGAACCGCATCCGACCGACGGCCGCCAGATCCTGTTCAAACTCACCGCCGCCGGCGTCGACGCGCGGCGCAAGCGCAATGCCGCAAAACACAAGTGGCTCGGCGCGGCGATCGAACAACTCGATCCGGAAGACATCGACACGCTTGCCGCGGCCATCCCGCTGATCCGCCGCATCGGCGAGCAATGAACCCGGCCGGTGCGCCGCGCAGCATGCGCGCGCCCGGCTTTCTTCGCCCTTTCCCCCGGAGCCCATCATGAGCGTAACCCGTCTCGACACGAACACGGCGCTGGTCGTCATCGACCTGCAGAAAGGCATCGTCGCCCTGCCCACCGCGCACCCGGTCGCACCGGTGATCGCCCACGCCCGCGAACTGCTCGACGCATTCCGCGGCCGCGGCCTGCCGGTCGTGCTGGTCAACGTCGCGGGCGGCGCGCCGGGCCGCACCGAGCAGGCGCCGCGCACGGCGCAGCTTCCCGCCGACTGGACCGAACTCGTGCCCGAACTGAACCGCCAGCCAGGCGACCACGTCGTGACGAAGCGGACCTGGGGCGCGTTCACCGGCACCGGTCTCGACGCGCATCTGAAGGCAGCCGGCGTCACGCAGATCGTGCTGACCGGCGTCGCGACGAGCATCGGCGTCGAATCGACCGCGCGACAGGCGCACGAACTCGGCTACAACGTGACGCTCGCCATCGACGCGATGACCGACCTCAACGCGGATGCGCACGTCAACAGCGTCGAGCGGCTGTTCCCGCGCCTCGGCGAGACGGGCACGACGCAGGACATCGTCGCGCTGCTCGACCGGCGCGGCGCGTGAGCGACGAACGCAGACGGCCGGCGCCGGGCCACGCAGCCGGGCGGCTCGATCCGTCGATCTGGAAAGTCAGCGCGGTCGCGACGCTCGGCTCGCTGCTGTCGCAGCTCGATGCGACGATCGTCAACGTGTCGCTGTCGAGCCTCGCGACCGACCTGCATGCGAGCCTGTCGACGATCCAGTGGGTGACGAGCGGCTACCTGCTCGCGCTGACGCTGGTGCTGCCGCTGAGCGGCTGGCTCGTCGATCGCATTGGCGCGAAGGCGCTGTACCTGTGGTGCTTCTCGGCGTTCACGCTTACATCGGCGCTGTGCGGGCTCGCGTGGTCCGCGCCGTCGCTGATTGCGTTCCGCGTGTTGCAAGGCGTCAGCGGCGGCTTGCTCGCGCCGATGGCACAGATGATGATCGCGCGTGTCGCCGGCCAGCAGATGGCGCGCGTGATCGGCTACGCGGCGGTACCGGTGCTGCTCGCGCCGATCCTCGGCCCGGTCGTGGCCGGCGCGATCCTGCAGCACACGTCGTGGCGCTGGCTGTTTCTGGTGAACCTGCCCGTCGGCGCGCTCGCGCTCGCACTGGCCGCGCGGTTCCTGCCCGGCGACCGGGACGATGCGCCGCGGCGCGAACTCGACTGGATCGGCCTCGCGTTGCTGTCGCCGGGCCTCGTGCTGTTCCTGTACGGCGTCGAGCGGATCGGCTCGTTGCCCGGCATCGCGGCGGTCGCAGGCTCCGCGCTATTGCTCGTCGCGTTCCTGTGCTTCGAGCGCCGCCAGGGCGAACGTGCGCTGATCGATCTCGCGCTGTTTCGCTCGCGCGTGTTCGGCGCGGCAGCCGGCACGCAATTCCTGTCGAACGGCGCGCTGTATGCGGGCCAGATGCTGATTCCCGTGTTCCTGATCCAGGCGTGCGGGCGCTCGCCGGGCGAAATGGGCTGGCTGCTCGCGCCGCTCGGCCTCGGCATGCTCGTCACCTATCCGTCGATGGGCGCACTGACGAGCCGGTTCGGCGTACGCCGGCTGGCCGCCGCCGGCGCACTGCTTGCACTCGCCGCCACGCTGCCGTTCGTGTTCGTCGCGCTGACCGGCTACGATCCGCTCGTGCTCGTACCGGCGCTGTTTCTGCGCGGCATGGGCCAGAGTGCGATCGGCGCGCCGTCGATCGCCGCCGCGTATGCATCGGTCGAGCGCCGCGACCTGCCGATGGCGACCACGTCGCTCAATATCGTGCAGCGGCTCGGCGGCCCGACGTTCACGACGCTATGCACGCTGTTTCTTGCGTGGCGGCTGCAGGCCGAAGCGACGTCGGCGGGCGGCACGCAGGCCGTTGCATATGCATGGGCGTTCGGCCTGCTATGCGCGCTGCATGCGGCGAGCTTCGTGACGACGCTGCGGCTACCGTTGCGGTCAGCCGGTGCAGGCGGCGACGGACGGGCCGGCAACGCGCCGGCCGGCTCGCGCTGACTACAGGCCGCGCCGCACCGCACGCGCGGCCCCCCGCTACGGCAGTCACATCCACACGATCGACGCCGCGAGCGGACGGCACTGACCCGCTGCCTGCGCAACGGTTTCGCGCGCGTGCGCGCTCGCGTAGCGCCGCTTCGCGCTACACCGCGCCCGGCTCCTGCGGCGCGGGCGTCGCGCCCGCCGCCTCCAGCGCCTGATGCAGCGTGGCGAAGATGCACGACGCGCCGACCGCCTCGGTGATCCCGTGACGATCCATGTCCGCGCGCAGATAGCGGTTCACGCGCCCGAACAGCACGCCGATTCCGCGCGCATGCAGCGCCCTGACGAGATCGACCAAGGTCCGCGCGGCCGAATAGTCGACGTCGGTAATCGCGCCCGCATCGACGACGAACCAGCGCGGCGGCAGCGGTGCCGCATCGACGAGTTCGGTTACTTCGGCCGCGAACAGGTGATCGTTCGCAAAGAACAGGTCGGCGCCAAACCGGTAGACGATCAGCCCGGGCGCCGTCATCGCGCCTCGCCGGGCGGGCACCGGCTGCCACCGTCCGTTGCCGGCGACGGGTTCGAGCACCATCGTGTGCGGCTGGTAGCTGTGGCGCACGTGCCGCATCAGCGACAACGCGACGGCCAGCAGGATGCCCTGCTCGACGCCGACCGCCACGACGGCCGCGGCCGTGACCAGCGCGAGCATGAATTCACCGGGGCTTTCCCGCCGGATCGCCGCGAGACCACGCATGTTGATCAGCCCGAGCGCGATCGTGAACACGATGCCGGCCAGCACCGCATGCGGCAGATACTGCAGATACGGGCTGAAGAACAGCAGCACGACGGCGACGACCGCGGCGAACGCGAGATGCCCGATCTGGCTGCGCACGCCCGCGCCGTCGGCCATCGCCGTCTGCGTCGGGCTACCGTTGACGACGAACGCGCCGCCGAGCGCCGCCGCCGCGTTCGCGGCCGCGAGGCCGAGGATGTCGGCATTGGTGTCGACGTCCTCGCCGTACTGCTGCGCGAACACGCGCGCGGCGGCCGCGCTCTGCGCGATGATCATCACGAAGCACGAAGCGGCGACCGGCACGAGGTCGAGGAACTGCTGCCACGTGACCGACGGCCAGCGCAGCGTCGGCAACCCGCCCGCCACGGGCCCGAGCACCGCGATGCCGTGCGCGGCGAAACCGAACGCTGCACTCGCGGCGATGCTGCCCGCGACCGCGATCATCGGCATCGGCACGCGCGGCAGGAACCGCTTGCACGCGAGAATCGCGACGACGACGAGCGCCGCGAGCGCGAGCGTCGGCCGGTGCGCGTGAACCACGTGCGTGACGACGTAGTCGAGTTGCGCGAGGCTGCGCGACGCCGGGTACGGCACGGCCAGGCCGAGCATGTCGCCGAGCATCGCGATCGACACCTGCACGCCGACGCCGGCGAGAAAGCCGACCAGCACCGTGCGCGACAGGAAATCGGCGAGAAAGCCGAGCTTGAAGATGCGCGCGAGCAGCAGCATCGCGGCGGTCAGCAACGCGACCATGCCGGCGAGCGCCGCATAGTCGGCGCTGCCGGCCGGCGCCATCGACGACAGCCGGCTCGCGAAAATCGTTGCGGTCGCGGAATCGGCGGCGACCACGAGATGGCGCGACGCGCCGAAGCATACGAACGCAACGAGCGGCAGGAACACCGTGTAGAGCCCCGTGACGGCCGGCATGCCGGCGATGCGCGCGTAGCCGAGCACCTGCGGGATGTCCATCGACGCGAGCGACATGCCCGCGAAGATGTCGCGGACGGCGCCCGCGCGACGAATCGGAAGGAGGCCTTTCAGCAGGCGTACGCGCGACGGACGGCTTTCGTTGGAATCTTGCATGCGTGAAATGCGCGAAGTCGAAGTGACGGGCCACGAACGGGTGCGCGACGAGGTCGCGTGTCGCTCACCGTCGCCGGAGGAGCCGCACGCCAACGCGCGCGGCACACCGACGACGCCTGCATGATTGCATGGATCGCCGACCGCGCGCATCGAAACGCGAGGGCCTGCCGTCATGGCTTCGAGCCGACCGCGTTCCTGTGGACGCCGCATCCGGCAACCGGCTCGCACGCCGGCTTGCGGTGATGCGGATTCCCCCTCTGCCGTCACCTCGATGCAGAGGATACCTGCACAAAGGTGAGCCGATTCGGGAGCCGATCGACCCGCGTTTACGGCACGCATCCGGAACCCGATGGCACAATCACGGTCCCTTTCATGCGCCCTTCACCGGGCGCGCGCCGCGTCGCGGCGCCGATTCAACGCACGAGAAGGCCCCCGTCTGCCCTATGACCCTGAACGAATCCTGGTTGACGCCGCTCGTCGGCATCCTCGTCCTGCTCGCCGCCGCCGGCGCGATCACCGCCGTCGTCCATTTCCTGCTGTTTCGCGTGATCGCGCAGCTCGCGCGGCTGTCCGCCACGCGCATCGACGACGCGCTGTTCGAATTCGGCGCGTTCAAATGGTTGAACCGCATCGTCCCGTTCGTCGTGATCAAGCTCGGGCTCGGCGCAGTACCGGGCATGCCCGGCCTGGTCGCGCAGGTCGCCGACAAGGTGCTGTTCGCGCTGATCGTGTTCCTCGTGACGATGACCATCAGCGCGACGCTGTCCGCACTTGAGCACACGCACCGCACCGCCCAACGCGACCAGCCGCGCCTGTCGCTGAAAGGCGCGATGCAGCTCGTCAAGCTGGTGATGTTCATCACGGCCGCGCTCGTCGTGATCGGCGATGCGACCGGCAAGCAGATCGGCCTGCTGCTGTCCGGCATCGGCGCGATGTCGGCGGTGCTGATGCTGATCTTCAAGGACACGCTGCTCGGCCTCGTCGCCGGCGTGCAACTGTCGTCGAACGACATGCTGCGGATCGGCGACTGGATCACGATGCCGTCGGCCGGCGCGGACGGCACGGTCATCGACATCACGCTGAACACCGTCAAGGTCGCGAACTTCGATCACACGATCATCACGGTGCCGACGTGGAAGCTGATCACCGAGAGCTACCAGAACTGGCGCGGGATGACCGAAGCGGGCGGCCGCCGCATCAAGCGCGCGCTGTTCGTCGATGCGACGAGCGTGCGCTTTCTCACCCATGCCGAGATCGAGCGGCTCGAACGCCTGACGCTGCTGAAGGACTATCTCGAGGACAAGGTCGACGCGATCGAGCAATGGAACGGCATGCTCGGCGCGGCCGGCGACTGCCCGGCGAACCGCCGCCAGTTGACGAATCTCGGCACGTTCCGCGCGTACGTCGCGCACTACCTGAAGAGCCATCCGCGCATCCGCCGCGACATGACGAACATGGCGCGACAACTGCCGCTCACGGCCGAAGGCATTCCGCTCGAACTGTACTGCTTCACCGATACGACGACGTGGGTCGACTATGAGGCCATCCAGGCCGACCTGTTCGACCACCTGATCGCGGTACTGCCGGAGTTCGGGCTACGCGTGTACCAGCATCCGTCGGGCTTCGACATGCGGCAGATGGTCGACGCCGCGCAAGCCGGGCTCCACGCGCCGCGCGCGGCTTGATACCGGCCAGGGCGGCCGACCGCCGGCCGCCGCCTGCCCTGCCGTCGGGCGCCCGCGCTCACCGCGCCGCGCACTCCGACGCGAGCCGCCCCAGCACCTTCAGCGCGTCCTCGATCTGCCGCGACCACGGGTAGCTGTAGTTGAGCCGGATGAAATGCCGGTAATCGGTGCCGGCCGAGAACATATGCCCGGGGCCAACCGTGATCCGCTGCGCGAGCGCGAGCGTATACAGCTTCATCGCATCGACCCGCGGCGGCAGCTCGACCCACAGCACATACCCGCCCTGCGGCTGCGACAGCCGCGTGCCTTCCGGGAAGAAACGCCGCACCATCGCACTCATCAGGCTCGCCTGCTGCGCATACAGCTTGCGCATGCGCCGCAGATGAAAATCGTAGCCGTCGTGTTTCAGGTACTCGGCGATCGCGAGTTGCTCGATCGCGGGCGTCGCGAGCGTGTTCAGGAATTTCAGCTTCTCGACCTGGTCGCGGTAACGGCCCGGCATCGCCCAGCCGATCCGGTAGCGCGGCGACAGGCTCTTCGTGAACGACGCGCAATGCAGCACCAGCCCGTCGCGATCGAACGACTTCAGCGCACTCGGCGCCGTGTCGCCGAAGTGCAGTTCGTGATAAACGTCGCTCTCGATCGCCGGCACGCCGTGCTTCGCGAGCAGTTCGACCAGCGCCCGCTTGCGCGCATCGGGCATCTGGAAGCCGAGCGGATTCTGGAAATTCGGCATCACCATGCACGCGGCGATGCGCTCGCGCGCGAGAACCCGCTCGAGCGCATCGAGATCGATGCCGTCGCCCGGGTGCGTCGCGACTTCCAGTGCACGCATGCCCATTCGCTCGATCGCATGCAGCATCGCGTAGAACGTCGGCGATTCCACCGCGATCGTATCGCCCGGTTTCGCGACAGCCTGCAGGCACAGGTTGATCGCCTCGGTCGCGCCGATCGTCATCACGATCTCGCCCGGCTCGACCGCGACCCCGCGCTCCGCATAGCGCCGCGCGATCTGGCGGATCAGCTCCTGGTTGCCGGGCGGCAGGTCGTCGATCACGCCCCAGCGCGTGCGCCGCCGCCCGATCGCCTGCGCATAGCGCGCGAGGCGCTGCACCGGAAACTGCGATGCGTCGGGATACGGGGAGCCGAGCGGCACCGCGTCGTCGCGCGCGATCGAGCGCAGCGTCGACAGCACGAGCCGGCTCACGTCCACGGCCGACGGCTCGGCGGCCGGTGCGGAAATATGCAGCTCGGCCTCGGCCGGCGCCGCCGCGCGCGCGCGCACGAAGTAGCCCGACTGCGGCCGGCTTTCGATCAGGCCGCGGCTTTCCAGCACGAGGTATGCGCGCAGCACGGTCGTGACGCTGAGCTGCTGTTGCCGGCTCGCGTGCCGCACCGACGGAATCCGCTCGCCGGGCCGGTACACGCCGCGCTCGATCTGCGCCTGGAGATCGTCGGCCAGTTGTTCGTAACGCTTCACGCGCCTCCCTTTCAACTTCCCTTCATCAACACAGTTGCGATCCGCACGGGATGAATGGCCGAAACTGTACTCTTTTTTGAAGTGAACAGGTGTACACACAGCCGCACGGGTGCCGCGCGTACTCTGCACGCATCGACCCCGACATCCGCATCATGAAAAAGAAATCCGCGACCGCGCGCATCGAACCGTACACCCACCCGGCCGCCGGCTGGGGCGCGCTGAAAGCCGTCACGATCAACCTGATCAAGGAAAAGGTCGCCGGCGGCAACTACCGCACGCTGTTGCGCCAGAACCAGCCGGACGGCTTCGACTGCCCGGGCTGTGCGTGGCCGGACCGACAGCACGCGTCGACGTTCGAATTCTGCGAGAACGGCGTGAAGGCGGTGGCCGCGGAAGCGACGAGCAAGCGCGTGACGCCCGAATTCTTCGCCGCGCACACGGTAACCGAGCTGCTCGAACAATCGGATTTCGAGCTCGAACAGCACGGCCGGCTCACCGACCCGATGATCTACGACGCGCGGACCGACCGCTACGTGCCGATCGCGTGGGACGATGCCTTCGCGCTGATCGCGCGCCATCTGCGCGCGCTGCCCGACCCGAACCAGGCCGCGTTCTACACGTCCGGCCGCGCGAGCAACGAAGCGGCGTTCCTCTATCAATTGTTCGTGCGCCTGTACGGCACCAACAACTTCCCCGATTGCTCGAACATGTGCCACGAGGCGACGAGCCGCGGGCTGCCGGCGTCGGTCGGCGTGGGCAAGGGCACGGTCACGCTCGACGATTTCGAGCATGCGGACATGCTGCTGATCTTCGGCCAGAACCCCGCGACCAATCACCCGCGGATGATGGGCGAGCTGCGCGAGTGCGCGAAGCGCGGCGCGACGATCGTGTCGATCAACCCGCTGAAGGAGCGCGGCCTCGAACGCTTCGCCGATCCGCAAAGCCCGCTCGACATGCTGACGATGTCGGGCACGAAGATCGCGTCGACGTTCATCCAGCCGACCATCGGCGGCGATTTCGCGCTGATCAAGGGGATGGCCAAGCGCGTGCTCGAACTCGACGACGCCGCGCGCGCCGCCGGTGCGCCGCGCGTGCTCGACACCGCGTTCATCGACGAGCACACGGCGGGCTTCGACGCGTTCGCCGACGATCTGCGCGCCGAAAGCTGGTCCGCGCTGACGGCCGAAAGCGGCGTGCCGTACGAGCAGATCGACGCGCTCGCCGAGCGCTATGCGCGCAGCGAACGCGTGATCGCGACGTGGGGCATGGGCATCACGCAGCACAAGCATTCGGTTGCCACGGTGCAGATGCTGACCAACCTGATGCTGATGCGCGGCAACATCGGCCGCCCCGGCGCCGGCCTGTGCCCGGTGCGCGGCCACTCGAACGTGCAGGGCAACCGCACGGTCGGCATCGAGGAAAAGCCGTCGCAGGCGTTCCTCGACCGGCTCGGCCACGTGTTCGATTTCGAACCGCCGCGCGATCACGGCTACGACGTCGTCGAGACGATCGAAGGCATGCTCGACGGCCGCGTGAAGGTGCTGATCGGTCTCGGCGGCAACTTCGCGATGGCGACGCCGGACACGCCGCGCACGTGGGAAGGGATGCGCCGCTGCGCGCTTTCCGTGCACATCACGACGAAACTGAACCGCAGCCATCTGATCCACGGCCGCGACGCGCTGATCCTGCCGACGCTCGGCCGCACCGAGATCGACCTGCAGGACAACGTCGCGCAGGGCGTGACGGTCGAGGATTCGATGAGCATGGTCCACGTGTCGTACGGGATGAACAAGCCGGCGTCCGCGAACCTGATGTCGGAACCGGCGATCGTCGCGCACATGGGCCATGCGCTGTTCGGCAGCGGCAAGATCGACTGGCTCGCGTACAAGGACGACTACGCGAAGATCCGCGATGCGATCGAGGCGACGCTCGACGGCTTCTACGACTACAACACGCGGATCGCGCGGCCCGGCGGCTTTCACCTGCGCGTCGCGTCGCGCGATCGCGAATGGCTGACGCCGACGGGCAAGGCGAACTTCATCGCGCACGCGCTACCGACCGACACGCCGATCCAGCGCGCCCGCGCGCTGCACGGCGACCGGCTGATGACGCTGATGACGACGCGCTCGCACGACCAGTACAACACGACCGTGTACGGGCTCGACGACCGCTATCGCGGCGTGTTCGGCCAGCGCCGCGTGGTGTTCGTCAACCGCGACGATCTCGCGATGCTGGGCCTCGCGGCCGGCGAATGGGTCGACATGGAAACCGTATGGCACGACGGCATCGAGCGGCGCGCGGCAGGCTTCCTGCTCGTCGAGTACGACATCCCGCGCGGCTGCATCGGCGCGTACTACCCGGAAACCAACCCGCTCGTGCCGCTCGACAGCGTCGGCGACGTGTGCAACACGCCGACGTCGAAGTCGGTGCCCGTGCTGCTGCATCGCGCGGCCGCGCCGGCCCCGATCGCCGCCTGACGGAGCACGACGATGATCGTTCGTCCGCGCGAGCACTGGCTGCGGATGCTGCTCGTCTGGAACGGCTCGGTGCTGCCGACCATCCTGCCGCAGCTCGTGCTGACGCTTGCGATCAGCCTCGTCGCCGTGTGGGGCGGCGGCCGAGTGCTCGGCGAAAAGGTGCCGCTGAACCCGACGCCGTTCACGCTGATCGGCCTGACGCTCGCGATCTTCGCCGGGTTTCGCAACAACGCCAGCTACGAACGCTATCGCGAGGGCCGACAACTGTGGGGCGGCGTGCTGACCGCCACGCGCACGCTGGTGTCGCAGGCGCTCTGCTACGGCGCGGTCGACCGTGACGACGCCTCGCGCCGCGCGTTCGTGCGCACGGTCGTCGCGTTCGTCTATGCGCTCAAGCATCAACTGCGCGGCACCGATCCGGCCGCGGACCTGCGCGGGCTGCTCGACGGCGCCGCCCATGCGCGCGTCGCCGCGTCGCGGTTTCGCCCGGTCGTCATCGTGCACGCGCTGCGCGAAGCATTCGCCGCCCGCGCCGACGCCGGCCAGCTCGCCGATACGCGGCTGTGGATGCTCGATGCGCGCCTCGACGAGCTCGTCGCGACGGTGAGCGGCTGCGAACGCATCGCGTCGACGCCGATTCCGTTTTCCTACGACGTGCTGCTGCACCGGACCATCTATGCGTATTGCGTGCTGCTGCCGTTCGGTCTCGTCGATTCGATCGGCGCGGCGACACCCTTCGTCACGGTATTCGTCGCCTATACGCTGATCGCGCTCGACGCGATCGCGCATGCGATCGCCGAGCCGTTCGGCGACGGGCCGAACCATCTCGCGCTCGATGCGATGACGCGGCAAATCGAGCGCACGCTGCTCGAACTGAACCGCGAGCCGCTGCCGGCCGAGGTGACGCCCGGCCCGTCGTACCGCCTCACCTGATCCGCTTCGACTGACTCGCCCCGCTCAATCGCGGCGGCCACGCAGGAAGTCGCGATGCTCGGCGACCGCGTCCGCGATCCGCCGCGGCAGGACCACGCCGCTCAGCAATGCATGCGCGGCGGCGCTGTCGCGCGGGTGCGCATGCGCGCCGGCAGCGCGACGGCCGGGGCAATCCGCCGGTCACGACGACAACCGAAGCAAGCGCCCGTCCGACAGCGGGCGCCGGTTGTATCGAATCGTTTCAACGCGCCAACGGCGTCAAATGCTGCGGGTATACTCCGTCGTCAGCCGCCTGCCGTGTCGTCGTCCGTCAAAAACGGCCCGATTCCGGGCGGTTTCGTCGCGAAGCTTCGCGTTTCGCTCCCCCGCGCCCCAGCCTCGATACGAGACACCCGACGACCGACCATGAAACGATTCCTGCTGCTCCTTCCCGCCGCCCTGCTCGCCGCCTGCGGCTCCGCACCCTCGTCCGATTCGGCCGGCTCGGGCGCCGCGCCGATGATCTACGTGTCGTCGCAACGTCCGGCCTACGCGGTCGCGAACTGCCTCGACAGCCGCCTGTCGGGCACCGAGCAATCGCAGCACAACGGCGTGACCGACATCGCCGTCGGCTCGAATTCGTACTTCGTCACGCTGACGCCATCGGGCAACGGCTCCGTCATCAAGGTCGTGCGCGGCTCGGGCAACGAACCGGCCGAGGAAGCGATGCGCTTCGCGGTCGCGCGCTGCGCGATCTGACGTCCTGCCGCGCCGGGTGTTCGCCCGGCCGCCGCTGCGCCACCCGGCGCGTCTGCCGAATATTTTCATCCGGGTACCCGTCGATGAGAGAATCGCACCACGATTCCCTTTCGATGGAGCCCGCATGAAGCACCTGCTGTCCCGACTGTTCGTCAGCGCCGCGCTCGTCGCGCTTGTTCCGGCGCTGCCGGCGCAGGCAGCCACGCCGCCCGGCATCTTCGTCGTCGCCACGCAACTCGGCGAATTCACGACCCTCGACCCGAGCGGGATCTACGAGCTGGTGCCGTCCGAATACGTCGCGAACACCTACGAGCGGCTGGTGCGCGTCGACCTGAAGGACCCGACGCGCTTCGATGGACAGATCGCGCAATCGTGGACGGTCGGCGCCGACGGCGTGACCTACACGTTCAAGCTGCGCTCGGGCCTCACGTTCCACTCCGGCAACCCGGTCACCGCCGACGACGTCGCGTGGTCGCTGCAGCGCACCATCCTGCTCGACAAGGGGCCGGCCGGCGTGCTCGCCGATCTCGGCCTCACGAAGGCGAACGTGACACAGAAGGTGCGCGTGGTCGATCCGCAGACCGTCGTGCTCGAAACCGACCGCAAGTACGCGCCGAGCTTCGTGCTCAACGTGCTGAGCGCGTGCCCGGCCTCGGTCTTCGACAAGAAGCTGCTGCTGTCGCACCAGCAAGGCAACGATTTCGGCAGCGGCTGGCTGCGGACCAACGACGCGGGCTCCGGCCCGTACCAGCTCGTCAAGTGGACGCCCAACGAGAGCATCGTGCTGCAGCGCTTCGACAAATACCGCACGCCGTACCCGATGAAGCGCGTGGTGCTGCGCCACGTGCCCGAAGCGTCCGCGCAACGGCTGCTGCTGGAGAACGGCGACGCCGACGCCGCACGCAACCTGAGCCCCGACAGCCTCGCCGCGCTGTCGAAGGCCGGCAAGATCAAGATCGCGTCGTGGCCGGTGTCGGCACTGCTGTACCTGAGCCTGAACACGAAGAACCCGAACCTCGCGAAGCCCGAGGTGCAGCAGGCGATGAAGTGGCTCGTCGATTACGACGGCATCCAGCGCAACATCGTCAGCACGACCTACAAGGTGCATCAGACCTTCCTGCCCGAAGGCTTCCTCGGCGCCTCGAACGCACGGCCGTACAAGCAGGACGTCGCGAAGGCGAAGGCGCTGCTCGCGAAGGCCGGCTTGCCGAACGGTTTCGACGTGACGATGGACATGCCGAACGACTATCCGTACCTCGAGATCGCGCAGGCGCTGCAGGCGAACTTCGCGCAGGGCGGCATCCGCGTGAAGCTGATCCCCGGCGACGCAAAGCAGGCGATCGGCAAGTATCGCGCGCGCCAGCACGACATCTTCGTCGGCGAATGGTCGCCCGACTACATGGACCCGAACAGCAACGCGCGCGGTTTCGCGTGGAATCCGGACAACTCGGACCAGTCGCCGACCAAGATGCTCGCGTGGCGCAACAGCTGGGACATTCCGCAACTGACGAAGGACACCGAGGCCGCGCTCGTCGAGCCGTCGCCCGCGAAGCGCGCGCAGCGTTACGAAGCGCTGCAGAAGGCCGTGCTCGCGAACTCGCCGTTCATCATCATGTTCGAGAAGGTCGTGCAGGTCGCCACGCGCCCCGGCGCGACCGGACCGGAAATCGGGCCGATCAACGACCTCGTGTCGTACCGCACGCTCGCGAAGTAACCGCGGCCGCCCGTGCGCGTGGCCACGCCGCCGCGCGGGCAATCGCCTCGCGGCGCGCACACGTCACGGGACGAGCACACGCATTTCGATGCGAGCACGCGGTGTGCGTGGCGATCGGCGACGGCAACCGCGCGTGGTGCGAAATGCGCATGCCGTTCCCGCGAAGCGCCGGACACGCCGCAGCAAGCGGCAGGCCCGCACCCGTTCAATTGAATGCCGCCCATACCAGGTACGCATTCAGCCCGACGATCACGACCGTCGCCGCACCGGCGACGATCCGCAGCGGCATCCGCATCGCGTAAGCGCCCATCACGTCCGCGCGCGCCGACAGCATCAGCAGCGCGATCATCGGCATCGGCAGCACGAAGCTCAGCACGACCTGACTGGCCACCATCGCCCGCGTGACGTCGCAGCCGAGCGCGACCACCACGAACGCGGGCGCGATCGTCACCGCGCGCCGCACCCAGATCGACATGCGGCGGCGGATGAAGCCCTGCATCACCACCTGCCCCGCCATCGTGCCGACCACCGAGCTCGACACGCCGGAGGTCAGCAGCGCGACGAGAAACAGCGCGCCGGCCGCCGGCCCGAGCACCGGGATCAGCGTGTGATAGGCGTCGCCGATGTCGGTCATGCCCGGCGCGGCCGCGTGAAACGCCGACGACGCCATCATCACCATCGCGAGATTCACGAACCCGGCGAGCCCCAGCGCGATCACGACCTCGCGGTTGGAGAAACGCACGAGCCTTCGCCGCTCTCCGTCGTCGCGCGGGGCGGTGCGATCCTGCGTGAGGCCCGAATGCAGATACAGCGTGTGCGGCATGATCGTCGCGCCGATGATGCCGACTGCGATCGTCAGCGCCGCATGATCCGGAATCTGCGGGACTACCAGATGGAACGCGGCCGCATGCCAGTCCTGCGGCGCGATCAGCAGTTCGCCGAGATAGCACGCGCCGATCACGCCGACCAGCGCCGCGATCGCCGCTTCCAGCGGCCGGAAGCCGCGTTTTTCGAGCGCGAGGATCGCGCAGGTCGCGAACGCGGTCGCGATCATCCCCGCGAACAGCGACAGGTGGCACAACAACCCGAACGCAAGCGCGCCGCCGAGGAATTCGGCGAGATCGGTTGCCATCGCCGCGATCTCCGACGCGATCCACATGCTCCACACGACCGGCACGGGGAAGCGGTCGCGGCACAGCTCGGCGAGATTGCGGCCGGTCACGATGCCGAGCTTCGCCGACATCGCCTGGAACAGCATCGCGATCGCGTTTGCGGCCAGCACGACCCACAGCAGCCGGTAGCCGTACGCGGCGCCGGCCTGGATATTGGTCGCGAAGTTGCCGGGATCCATGTAGCCGATCGACGCGATCACGGCCGGGCCGACGAACGGCAGCAGCGCGGCGACGCCGGTGCGGCGCCCTTCCAGCGCGGCGCGCGCCGCGCCGTCGGTAGGCTCGATAGACCGGCCCGGCAGCGCGAAGCCGCCGGCAGGTTTGCTCGGGACGGGAATCATGTGAGTGTTCCGTTCGAATAAGACGGCTGATTGCGGATCGCGTCCGCCACGGCCAGCAAGCCGCATGCCGGCCACGGCAGGACGCCGGCGGCGTTACAGCGGCACGACGTCGGGACGATTGCGCGGAAACTGCGCGATCACGTCCGGCGCGATGTTCAGGTGCGCTTCGACGAGCTTCGGCGGCGTGTGCGCGAGCCAGTCGGACAACGACACCTCCGCGTAGCGGTCGGTCTTGAAGATCTCGAGGAACACGAGGTCGGTCCGGCCGGTGTTCTGCACGTAGTGACCGAGGCTCTTCTTCACATAGCCGACGTCGCCCGCGCGGAAGTCGGCCGTCTGCGCCTTCGGCCCCGTGTCGAACACGGTCATCCGCGCCTCGCCCTGCAGGTAGTACTGCCATTCGTCGGCGTTCGGGTGCCAGTGGAGCTCGCGCATGCCGCCCGGATGCACGGTGACGAGCGCCGCCGCGACGGTCGTCGACACGTTGAAGTTGGTGCTGTCCGCGATCCGCACCTCGCCGCCGCGCGTCTTCCTGACCGGCTTCATGTCGCCGAGCGAAAAGACGAACGGATGCGGCGGCGCACCGGCCGACGCCGCCGACGCGCGCTGCGCATCCGCGAGCGGGCCCGGTTCGTCGCCCTGGAAGATCCACAGGTTGTCGAGCGGCACGTTCCTGAACGCGTCGGCCGGCACGCCGAAGTTCAGCGCGAGCACGTCGGGTGGCGTATGCGCGATCCAGTCGGTCAGCAACAGCGTATTGAATTCCGACGCGCGACCGTTATCGAAGGCGAGCAGGAATTCTGCGCCGTCGCTGCCGAGGCCCTGCAGCGAATGCGGCAGGCCGGGCGGGAAATACCAGAGATCGCCGGTCTTGACGTCCTGCACCGACGGCCGCCCGAGTTCGTCGAGCACCGTGATCCGGCAGCGGCCGTCCAGCATGATTGCCCACTCGGCCTGCTGGTGCCAGTGCATCTCGCGAATGCCGCCGCGCGTCAACCGCATGTTGACGCCGGAAATGGTTTCGGAAATCGCGAAATCGTCCTGCGTCACTTCGCGCGCCCATCCGCCATTCTGAATGCGTTTATGCGCATTATTGAAAGACGCCCAGAATAACGGCATCCCGTTGATATCGGTGGCCGGCGGATCCTGAAAAGACGGGAATTGATTGGCGATGGCCGGATTTTTAGGCCCCGGGTCGGTCAGGCTCTGACGGTTGCGCGCATTCACCGCGCCTTCCGGCGGGCTGTCCGGGTTACCGAACGAAGCGGCCTTCGCCGTTACCGCAATGCCCGCGGCGGCAATGGCGCCGGCCGTACTCGTCAACATCCTGCGTCGAGAAAGATTCGTCATGATTTCCTCTTCATTTTTTGCAATCGAGAGAATTTCCATTACGGAACACTTGCCGTTTTTCGAATTACCGAAAATCGAACATCCCGTGACGCAAGTTAAATCCATATTCATCTAAAAATTAAATGAATTATTAACCTGAATTAATGACTAAAACTGATCGACTTTAATTTTGTAATTGTTGCGATGCAGCAAGGGATGAATGGCGAAGAGAAGAGAAGAGAAGAGATCGATAGGCGCGCCGCGCGATGGCGACTCAATGCGATCGCCGGGAACAGGAAAATGCGGATGCGCGTGCTTTCACCTGCCCGGACCGGGACCGCGTCACTCCCCCGGCATGTCGGCAAGCCGTTGCGCGGCGAAGCGCAATCCGCCGAGAATGCGTTCGGCGGTCCTTACCGGAAACCCGGCCGGCAGCGCCGCGCCGACCGATTCGATCACGTGCGGCGTCATCGCAATCAGTCGTTCGACGATCGGCGTAGCGATATCGCCAAGCAGGCAATACTCCGCCATCGCAGTGAAGTGCCGGCGCGTGATGTCGCGCATCGCGTAATGCTTGCGCTTGCCGTGCACGGCCATCGCGAGCTTCGCCTTGTGCCACGACCACTGGTTCGCGCCATCCCCCTCGACCGGCCAGATCGACATCACGTCGTAGAGCGGCGTCAGGCGGAAGCGACCGCCCGGCAGCAGGCGCAGGCTGAAGTTCTTCGCATGCCCGTCCGGTGCGGCGAGCATCCAGAACACCACCAACGCGGTGAACAGCGTGTCGAGGTCGGCCTGCGCCGTTTCCGACCGGCGCAGGATGCCGGCCAGATCGGGCACGCCGGGGCCACCCTGCGATTCGTATTTCAGATGCGGCGGCACGCCGAGCGCCTGGCAAAAATCCTCTTGCGGCAAGCGCAACAGCCATCCGCCATCACGATGCAGCGCGCGATCGAAGCGCGCGACCGACAGCACCTTGTGTTCGCCGAAACGCAGGATGTCGGCATCCGCCGTCGGCAAGCCGAACGCGCGCAGGATCGCGAGGCACAGCCACTCGTTTTCGACGGATGTCGTCAGGTCCGCACGCTTGTTGCCGACCAGCCCGAGCGGCAACTTGAGGATATGCGTGGTCGGCGTCGCGCCATGCGGACGCATCCACCGCCCGTCGTGAAACAGCAGCGCGGTCTTTTCCTGCGCGCCGGCCAGCGACAGGCGGAAGTCGTCGTCGTCCTGCGCACCGCCCGCCGCCCCGCTCGCCTGATCGAGTACGCGCGCCACGTCATCGTCGGACAACGGCGTACCGTCGATCCGGTCATGGCCGGTCGGGGCTTCATCCTCGCCGAGCAACTGCACCGCGCCGACGCAGTCCCGGCCGAGCGCGGCGAGCAGATCGAACGGCTCGGTCGTCGCCGTGCCGAACCGCGATGCAAGCCGGCGCCGAATCGCGTCGCTGTCGGGCAGCAGATTATCGAAGTAGTGGTTCACGCGCTCGCCGCGCAACGGCGCAGGGCCGATGCCGAACGGCAGCGACAGCGACAGCGGGCGGCCGGCATCCGACTGTTTCCAGCCGATGTCGTACAGCAGCTCCATGTCGCCGCGCGCGGGAATCCGCCAGATGCCGACCCGCACGCCGTTGGCCCAGATCGATAGCGCGCGGCTGTGCGATTTGCGTCCCATCGATCACCACTCGACGTCGGCAGCGTCGCGCCCGTCCTTCGTGCGGATGCTGAGCTCGAGACCGTACAGCGCGGTCAGTTCGAGCAACTGCTTGAGCGACAGGCTTTCGGTGCGGATCGTTTCCAGCGACGACAGGCGCGATTGGCCGACGCCGATGCGTGCCGCCGCCTCGGCTTGCGTCAGCCCCTTGGCCTGACGCGCGGACGACAGGATTTCGCCCAGTTGAGCAGGGGTATTGACGATGAGATTCACGGCGCGGGTCCTGTATGCAATCTATGCAGTATATCTCTGACAGGCATAAACGCAAATTATCCCTGACACAAATAAACGCGAAATATTCCTGCCAGGAATATTTTCACACTACAGGGCGTTGCTGCCCCCGACATTGCGCGCACGCGCACGCCCTATCGCCCGCTGTCAACCCATAGTTTTTATTCGCTGGCGCCAATGATTTTGGTTTTGTCAGATAGATGACATCGAATCATCAAATGACAACGATCTAACAGCCCGATGACCTGCGCGTTCGCCCATACCGTCGAATCCCGCTTTGCCGAGCTGACGCCGACCGCGAAACGCATCGCCAGCTACATGCTCGCGAACCTCGATCGGCTCGGCCTCGAAACCGCCGACCAGATCGCGCAGCAGACCGGCACCAGCGGCATTTCGGTCGGGCGTTTCCTGCGCAGCGTCGGTTACCGGAATCTCGACGACCTGAAACGCGAACTGCGCGGCGGCGGCGACCGCCCGTGGATGATCACCGACCGGCTCGACGAATACCGCCGCGCCACCACGACGCCCACGACCGCCCACGCGCGCGCCGGCGATCGCAGCGGCGGCACGCTCGCCGCATCGCTCGACCGCGAACTCGACGCGATCCGCCACGTGTACCGGCTCGCCGAAGAACCGGTGTTCGCGCAGGTCGCGGACCGGATCGCGCATGCCGATGCCGTCTTCATCCTCGGCATCCAGTCGACGCGCGGCATCAGCAACGCATTCAGCAGCTACCTCGAATACCTGCGCCCGCGCGTGTTCTATTCCGACGGCCAGTCGGGCTCGTACGTCGATTCGCTGAATTCCGAGTCCGAACGGCCGTACTGCATCGTCACCGACACGCGCGCCTATTCGCGCAGCGCGCGCCGCTATTGCCAGGCCGCCGCCGAGCGCGGCCAGCCGTTCGCGCTGGTCACCGATCTGTATTGCCCGTGGGCGCGCGAGTGGCCGGCCGACCTGCTGCAGGTGAAGACCGACGTCGGCCAGTTCTGGGATTCGCTCGCGCCGCTCACCTGCCTGTTCAACCTGCTGATCACCGCCGTGGTCGACCGCCTCGGTCCCGCGATCGACCGGCGCGTCGCGCGCAACCGCGAACTGCAGCGCACGTTCGACCAATTCGAATCCTGAGCGAACCGGACCGCCGATGAACCCTCACCGCCTCGTCGAAATCACGCCCGCCACGCATCGCGTCGAGATCGATCTCGTCTACGCAACCGAGCGCAACCTGACCGGCAAACCGATCTACCGCCACGCGCACTGTCTGCTGCTCGAGCCGGCCGAAGCCGCGCTGCGCCGCGCGGTCGACGTCGCCGCGCAAGCCGGCTTCACGCTGCGCATCTACGACGCGTACCGGCCGCCGCAGGCGCAGCAGGTGCTGTGGGATTTCCTGCCCGACCCGAACTTCGTCGCCGATCTCGGCCGCGGGTCGAACCACAGCCGCGGCACCGCCATCGACCTGACGCTCGTCGGCGCGAATGGCGCGCCGCTCGACATGGGCACCGGCTTCGACGAGATGGTGGCCGCGTCGGGGCACTTTCACGCGGGGCTGCCCGAGCCCGTGCAACGCAACCGGCTGCTGCTGCTCGGCGTGATGCATGCGGGCGGCTTCGCGCACATCGACAGCGAATGGTGGCACTACGAGTTGCCGGGTTCGCACGCGCTGCCGCCGATCGACAACGCGGCGAGCGGCCCGTGGCGCCTGATGTGACGACGCCGCACGCCCTCTTTTTCATGCACGTTCACGTTCAACGACTCAAACGACAGATGGAGAAGCGCCCATGAAATTCCCGACCTCCCCGCTCGTCGCGGCGCTGGCCGCCGCGTCCCTGCTCGCCGCCGTTCCGTTTTCCGCCGCCCGCGCGGAAACGCCGAAAGACATGTTCGTGATGGCCACGCTGCTCGACGAATTCACGACGCTCGACCCGGGCGAGATCTACGAGTTGGTGCCCGAGGAATACGTCGCGAACACGTACGACCGGCTCGTGCGCGTCGACCTGCGCGATCCGTCGAAATTCAACGGCGACGTCGCGCAATCGTGGACGGTGAGCCCGGACGGGCTGACCTATACGTTCAAGCTGCGCGCGGGCCTCAAGTTCCACTCGGGCAACCCGCTGACGGCCGACGACGTCGCGTGGTCGATCCAGCGCACGGTGCTGCTCGACAAGGGCCCGGCCGCGGTGCTGGCCGGCATCGGGCTCACGAAGGCCAACGTCGCGGCGAACGTGAAGAAGCTGGACGACCAGACGGTGTCGATCACGACCGACCGCAAATACGCGCCGACCTTCGTGCTGAACGTGCTCGGCTCGTGGCCCGCGTCGGTGCTCGACAAGAAGCTGCTGCTGTCGTACCAGCAGGGCAACGACTTCGGCAACGCGTGGCTGAAGACCAACGAGGCCGGCTCCGGCGGCTACAAGCTCGTCAAGTGGGCGGCCGGCGACAGCATCGTGTTGCAACGCTTCGACGGCTACCGGCTGCCGCTCGCGATGAAACGCATCGTGCTGCGCCACGTGCCCGAAGCCGCGAGCCAGCGACTACTGCTGGAAAACGGCGACGTCGACGCGGCGCGCGACCTGAGCCCCGACGATCTCGCGTCGGTCGTGAAATCGGGCAAGGCGAAGGTATCGGCCTCGCCGCAGGCGACGCTGCTGTATCTCGGCCTGAACACGAAGAACCCGACGCTCGCGAAGCCCGACGTGCAGGAGGCGCTGAAGTGGCTGGTCGACTATTCGGGCATCCAGTCCAACGTCGTGAAGACGACCTACA
Organism: Burkholderia sp. A2; assembly: GCF_001729305.1. Taxonomy (NCBI): domain Bacteria; kingdom Pseudomonadati; phylum Pseudomonadota; class Betaproteobacteria; order Burkholderiales; family Burkholderiaceae; genus Burkholderia; species Burkholderia sp. A2. The sequence goes on from NZ_LZXX01000086.1 coordinate 150,674, forward strand.
AGGTGCACCAGACCTTCCTGCCCGAAGGTTTCCTCGGCACGCTGAATTCGAATCCGTACAAGCTCGACGTCGCGAAGGCGAAGGCGCTGCTCGCGAAGGCCGGCGTGCCGAACGGCTTCTCGGTGACGATGGACGTGCGCAACGATTATCCGTACACGGAGATCGCACAGGCCGTGCAGGCGAATTTCGCGCAGGCGGGCGTCAAGGTGCAGTTGATCCCCGGCGACAACAAGCAGACGCTCGCGAAATACCGCGCACGCCAGCACGACATCTACATCGGCGAATGGTCGGCCGACTACATCGACCCGCACAGCAACGCGCAGGGTTTCGCATGGAATCCGGACAACGGCGACAAATCGAGCTATAAGATGCTGGCCTGGCGCAACAGCTGGGACATTCCGCAACTGACGAAGGAAACCGACGCCGCGCTCGCCGAGCCGACCGCCGCGCAACGCGCGCAGCGGTACCAGGCGATGCAGAAGGAGATGCTCGCGCGCTCGCCGTTCGTGATCATGTTCGAGAAGGTCGCGCAGGTCGCGACGCGGCCCGGCGTGAGCGGGCTCGAAGTCGGGCCGATCAACGATCTCGTGTCGTACCGTAACCTGAAGAAGCAATAAGCATTGGGAGAATGTGCGGCGCGGCGAACACCGTCGGCACGCGGCTTCGGGATGGGCGCGGGAAAATTCATCCGCCGCCGCACGCAGGTAGCGCATTTCCGCATCGAAATACTTGAGGAACGGCTTCTCGTTCTCTGGGGGATCGTTTCCACGGGCCGTTCATGGTTGCATCTCCGGCGGCAAAGGTGGTGGCGGCAGGAATGCCGGCTGGCTGCCGCCCTTGCCGACGACAAAAATTCGCTCCGGCATCCGGAAGCCTCGCAGCTTCAGCAGATCCAGCGGTCCGGCACCTACCTGTGCTCGCAGCACATAGCGCAGCGGTTCGTCGTGTGGCGCGTTCCACGTGAGTTGATAACGGGTGCTGTCGAGCGGCTTCACGTCGGCCTTGCCCAACAAACGCAGGAATGCCCAGTCGCCCGTCGCATCGAATGCCTGCCGCAATCCCGCACCGACCGTCTGCCACGTCAGCCCCGCGTGCCCGTTCAGGCCATTGCCGGGCCATGCGAGCGGTGTCCAGCTTTCCCGTTGGTTGAAGTAGACGATCTGCTTGCCGTCCACCGACAGTTCCGAACGCGTCACGTTTGGCGTCGGCAGCGCCATCATCTCGAAGCGCTCGCCCGCATCGCCCTGCAGATACAACTGGGCACCCACGGTCGACAACTGGCGCAGGCCGGAGAGGAACTTCGGATCGAACTGCAGTGCCTGGGGCGCCAATTCGTCCGGCACCCAGTGGTCGCCCTCCATCGTCAGCACGCCAGCCAGTTGCGTCGAGACGAAGCGCGCGATCAGGCCGGTGTCGGGGCGCACGTAGCGCCCGAGTTCGGCAAACGACGCATCGGTGTTTGTATCGAAGAACGGATACCGGCCGTTCATGGCCGCGTTGAACGGCATGGCGACGCTTGAGCGCCACGCCCCGTTCAGGCTCGCGGCGGCCGGCTGCAAGATGGTCTGCCACGCTCCCTCGAGCGGCTGAGCGAATGCAGCACTGCCGAAGCCCGACCATGCAGCGCCTAGGCTTGCGGCGGTGAGCGCGGCATCGTCGCGGGCCTGCGAGAGATCCGACAGCTTGCCCTGGAATACCGCCTGCGCGAGCGAGCGGGCCATCGCTTGCGCATCGGCGCTGCCCGCGATCTGCTGTAGCTTCAGGCGCATCGTCGTCACGGCCGTCAGATAGCGCGATAGACTCACGCCGTTCAGCGCGATATTGGCGGGCATGTTGCCCTCGCCGTTGCCGCCGGCTGGTGCGGCGCCGACGTCGCCCATCAGCGCAAGCAGTGGGCCGAATGGCTTGTCGAGAGGATGGACGGCCCGCGCGTCCAACTGCTCGTCGCTGCCGATCAGGCTTTGCGCCTTGCGCACCAACGTGTCGCTCAACGCCTGCGACGGGCGGCCCGCCTGCGCCTGATCTTGCACCGCCTTCATCAGCGCGATCAGCGGCGAGGTCTGCGTATCCGCGAGGCGGGACAACTGATCGATCGCACCATTCAGATTCGCCGCCGGTTGCCACTGGATGCTGTTGAGCATGTGCTGCCACGCAGCCGCATACTCGGCGAAGTAGCGCGCAGTCAGGCGTTGTTTCAACTCCTCGGCCACGCGCTTCTCATCGATTGCCGCCACTGTCTTGATGGTGCCCACCGAAAGCACATTGCCGATAGTCTGCGCCGACTGTGCACCGGTCAGCACCCAATCACCGCTCACGCGACGTTCGCGCGACGCCTTGTCGATCGCCGCTGCGACCATGCCGTCCCACGCAGCACGGGTATAGATCCCCGGCACCGTCTGCGCGGTCGTAAAAAGACCATGTGCATCCGCACCGGCGAGCAGCGTCGCCAGCGACGCATCCGCATACTTGCCGCGTGCTGCATCGAGGATGCCCTGATACAGCATGTCGTCGCTGCCTGCCAGCCCGATCTGATTGACGAGCGTCGAGCGCATCTGTGCGACAAGCGGCATCGATGCGTCGATCCGCCAGACCGGGTGCGCCTGGAGGTGTGTCGCCCAAAACCCGGCCAGTTGCTGCGAGATATCAAGCCATTCGCCCGCACGCATGCCGGCAGGCGCGGGCCATACGTCGAGCAGTTGGGTCTTGAGGAAGGGCGCATCGGTCCGCGACGGCTCGGCCAGCATCAGATAGGCCTTGAGGCGGTTATACGCGCGCGCCCGCGCGTCGCGGCTCTGCTGTTCGTCGTCACGAACCTGAGAGAGCTGGGTAAGCTGGCCTTCCAGCGCCTGCACGACTGGTTGCCGCAAATTGCGTGCGGCGATCGTCCGATATGGCAACCACAGCGCGTCGAGCAGTTCATCGTTGCGCGACAGGCCCGCGCGCAAGTACCACGGCACCCCATGCAGCTGGCGGTATTCCAGCAGGCTGATCTGCTTCTGCAGCGCGAGTTGCGCGTGCAACGCCTGCGGCGTGCCGGGCGGAGCGGTTAGCGCCACGTCGGCCACTGCTTGCACTTCGCGAACCAGTACACGGTTACCGATGCCGGACATCACCAGCATTACCAACCACGCAATCGCCCCGAACAGCGCGCACCCCGCCAACACGTTCGGCCAGTAAAGCTTCGTGCGGCGGCCCCGGTAGTGGCACACACCGGCGGCGATCTTCCGCCAGACGGGGAGCAGCGCAACCGGTTGTTCGCGCGTGACCGCTTCCACCGGTATCGCCGGGGCGGACGGATCTTGCACGTCATCGGCGACTTCCGGGATCGGCACCGGGACAGTGGATGCCCCCGGAAGGACTGGCACGAACATGATCCCCGTCAGCGGTACGCGCAGCCACTTCGATGCAGCGAGCGCTTGCCAGCCTTCGATCATCCGCTCGCGTTGGTCGCCAATGTATTGCGAAATCTCCAGCAGCCACGTGTACCAGTGCGGCTGGCCGCCCATGCGTACTCCAGCATCTGCAGTCTTGTATTCGAGGTCACGCAATCTGTCCAGCAGGAAGGCTCCGGCGGTTTGCATCTCCTTGCGCGAACTGCTTGGCATGAATGTCCCAACCGGATCGAACCGTTCGGGTAGATTGCCGCCTTTAGCCTCGACCGGATGTAGAAACGTGATCGGAGCGGCCCGGCCCAAAGCGATGGCAATCGTCGAGAGCGTACGAGGCAGCTCGGGATCGGCATCGCTCGCGCAGGCCACCTGTACCAAGCCGTCAACCGGGTTGCGGCGACGCAACTCCCGGATCTGGCCGAGCCACTTCGTCGACTCAATCCCGTCAGGCGATGCGTGTACCAGCACCGTTTCGTCCACGTGCATGATGCCGGCCTGCTTGAGGCCGGGCGCGACCTGATCGATCCGGTCATCCGTGCCGTTCACCAATAGCCAGCACAGGCGGCGGCGCCAGAACCAACCGTGCGCGACGCGTAATTCCTCATAAAGACATTGCAGCCGGGCGTCACGCTTCGGCGGCTTCAGCCTCGTGGACGTTGTTCTCATCTCACCCGTTTCAAGACGAAATAATCGGGCAGCGCTCGCATAGGCGCCCGTGGAGATCGAATACAGATGAGTGGTCACGACGGCGACGAGTAACACCGGAATGCCGGTCATTATCTGCATACGATGCATACCGTCTGCAATGCCGAGATGATCGCCATAAAACCAGATCAGCCAGAGCGCTACGACGGCAAGCACCAACGCGGCGAGAGGCAAGCCCCAGATCGCCGCGCGGCTCGGAGTCGCCTTCTCGGCGGAAACTTGGCGCTCGATGTGCTGCAGGTTATTTTTGGATATCGACATGCGCGGAAATCATTTGATCTTCGGATATGACATGGAGAATGGCCGACTGAAGACCATCGACGACAAGTTGAGGTCCGTCATCGGTGGGCGCTTCGATGGCAGCGGCAATCGACAACAAGCTATTGCCCGCGCAGGCGTCGCCGACAATCCGATCCAGCCTGCACTGCGCAGCGTCTTTTGCCGCAGCCAGAAATCCGGCGGCACGCAAAACCTCGTCGCACCTTTCGATTGGACGGGTGATCCACGCGCTCTTCACCGCCCCGGGTTCAGTCTTGCCGCAGATTGCGGCATCGGCGAAACCGTATTCGGGTTCGGCGGCATCACATGCGATGGGCCTGCACAGCTTCGCTTTCAGGCTGACTTCTGACGGAAACTTGAAATAGCCAGCATCAAGCAATACGGCGGCACATCCCTCGGAGAAGCCTTCGTCAATGTCATCGTCGTACCACGCTGCAGCAATGACGAGAAGCGGACGACGCTCGTGCGCATCGAGCCACGCATCGGCCACCAGCAATCCGTCGCTAGCTGGCGCTGGCTGAACCGCCAGCGGGGGGAGTCCTGCCAGACGCATCGCATCGCGAACCTGGGCGAGACGCTGGTTCGCCACTTTCGATTCGACCAGTACGCGTACTTGGGGCCAATAGGTCGCTCCGTATCGAGTCAGCGCGCGGATACTCTCGATCAACGGTTCAAGCGCCAAACGAAGCATCTGAACGGCGGGTGCGATCTTCACCGGTTCGGATGGATCATCTGTCTGGTCGTCTTCTCCACTCGTCGTGAACGCGGTAGCAAGTAACGGATCGTCGTCCGCAAATCGGTTGCATAAAACCTTGCCTGGACCGTGCCGAGGGGCTTGCATTTTCAGGATCGGCCTTTTCGCTTCCAGAACTTCGGACAAGGATTTGCCCGCCAGCGGCAAGCAATAGCCTGCACCGAGTACGTGTAGCGGGCGCTGTGCGAATCTGATTTTCTCCGCGAGCCAGCGATCACGATGATGGTTGCGCCAGTACGCGCGATACCACAGCACTTCGTAGCCGGCGCGGCCGAAACCGAGCAGCACCAGGAACAATCCGTTCGGCACGCCAACGATCCAGCTCCAGAACTTGAGGCCGCTTGCTGGCTCGCCTTTGGGCCATGCCAGCAACACGAACGCCGGGCCGAATACGTTGCAGACGAGCCACGTACACGCCCATGGCCAGAAACGCATTCGATGGGGGTACGCGCTGGGGCGTCCGGCGGGAGAAAAGTCGACCGGCATCAGACAATATTGACGTTCTGTAGCGACGAAATCAGCCGGCACCCGCAGGCACATCGATGGTGATGCATGGCGATGAACCTGCCGTCGCGATCGGGAAAACGCTCGTAGCCTTCGTCAATGGTGGTCGGTCCGTGCCGGTCACAGATTGCGCCGTCGCCCTTGCGGGCGAGTGGCTTGCCCATGAATACGGTCCACGGGGAGCCGCTGGTGACTTCGCCACCGTGTTCGAGTTTGTCGCCCTTTCGGATGGGAGATTTCATTTTTGGAATGCCATTTCTGTGGTGTTTAAAAGACCGCACTTGTGTCATCTGTCGTCACGACGCGTCGATTGCCCTGAATTGCCCACACTTGGACAGGCTCCGTCCGTGCAATCCATTTTCCCTTTTGACGTGTTGCGCGACATTCATTCAACGAGGGGTGTCGCTGCATTGATCCGAGACCGTCAAAAGTTGACACTTAATTGCACCATGATCGAAGACGGAAATATCCGGACAATACATGATCGTGCCGCCCGCAACTGGGGTTTTCTTCCAGCGCCATCGTTCCGTTCGGACTAGCTTCGTCGACGGCGAGTGGCCGTTCTTCTTTCTGAAGATCGTGGAGTGATATCGGATCATTGCGCGACAGGGACACTTGCTGCCACGGGTTTTGATCCTGAAGTATCAACGAATTCGACGCTGCGAAGGACTTCAATAACATATGAGAGCAGACTGCCATTCGGATCACTAAGGTACATGACAGGTTCACCACCACATACGGCCATACCTTCGTGAAAAATACAGAATGACAAGTAGCGCTCGCGCTGACCTGGATCACCATCCTTATCGTCCTGGATCAAATAGAATCCGTTCCCGTTGACCGCTTCCAGGTTGTAAACATTGGTGAATGCACCCAGAAGCTCTTTATCTCTCGCGCTCTCGAAATAAGGGATCCACTTTTTTCCGTATTCATCATAGAGAGCACCATATTGGCGCGCGACTTCGTTTTTCGATTTTTTGACAAAATTAACGCATGCAAAATTAATACCGAACTTCGAAAATGCATTTTTAATTTGCTGATTTTCCGTCCAGTAAGACGCATTTAATGGCATCCCGCTGACCAAGTGGCCATTGAAATAGTCAACAATACTAATTACACATTGCTCGCCCATATCAACTACAAGCCTCGATGGTTTATCGTCTAAGAAAGTTCCACCTTTGGCGTACGATCCAAATTGGACGAATACGAAAATTATCTCAATCAAAATTGCACTCAATTTGTCACGCATACTCAATCTCTCCGGGGAATGCGCCCCTCAGGAAACTCGTGTGAGGGAGCGCCTGATTCGTCTGGAAATTTGACTTCCGCCAGCACCGCTAGCGCTTGCGCGAATGCCACGCACCGGGCGATATAGCCATTAAATGGTTTATGGAGACGGCCTACGGCAGCAGGAAGGTTCACAGCAGCCGACGCGTCCCGAAAATTCATGCTGTGATAATAGATCTTGCTGACTGGTGGGTTCGGACGGGGACGTTGACGGTCCGGCGGTCGCGTAGCAGTTACTGCACGCCGCTCCAAGATGATTGGCCTATCAGCGTAACGCCCCATACCCATTTTTGCCCAGTAGTACCCGGCACTATCGGCAGGAGCAAAGGTGTCTTCGGGCGTTACAGGCTGGCCCTCAGCACCGACTTGCTCGCGCCACGTTAGCATTACAGGCGTTACGCCACTGACTGGATCCGCTAAATAAGTTCGGGCCTGTGCTCGATGCCCATCGGCTCGGGCCTGCGCGTGTGCCAAGTTGTTGCGTGTGGTTTGCGAGATCAGAGCGTTGCGTCCACGAAAATCCCAGTAGCCGATGTAATTTGACGAATGTGTAAGCTGCAGAAATCCGCGACCATCCCACGGGTAGTACCACTCGTTACGATTGTTCTCGTGCAATTTTTCAAGCCATTGGGTTTCCTGCAAAGAATTTCCAAAGAACGTCGCCATGCGACCAGGCGAAGAAACAGTGTATTTTCGCAAAGCACAATTCAACGGAACCCGATGAGCGTTAGAGATATCTGATCGGCGCCTCGAATAGGCCACTTCTTCGTAATACAACCGGTGGGTTCCTGCTTCGCGCAGGACCTCTATTGGCAACAACTGTTTGAATTCGCTCGCGCTCAACCATGCACACTTCCTGAAATGCCGAATAAACGCCAAGGGATGAAAAAACCAGACCTTCTGTCCAGCAAGCGGCGTCTTATCCAGAAATTGGAACTTGCTCAAGAATTCAATGAACTTCTCGTACCCGTCCGGATTGGCATCTTTCTGCTTACCGAAGAATCCATCCGGCTCGTTCAATCCCTGATACCGCTCGTCGTTGTCGGACGGGTCCCACTCGCTGCGCGCCTTGCACACCAGTCCCCTAAGTTTTTCGCGCGCGCCCGCTGCGTTCCGCACGTAGCCTGCGAGTTGCAGGTTGACGCTATCGTCATTGTTCCTGTCGTATTCGAGCGGCGAGATCATGCCGGACGCGGCTTGCGGATCCGCGACGCCAGTCAGACGGCAAAGCTCATCGTAGCCGCAGAGTCCATCGTGATTGAATGGCGTATTGTCGTCATCGACCTTTTGCCAATCCTTGAAGAACGGGAAATCCGCATCAGAAAGCTTGACGATCGCGTCTGATGCGATGTTGATATATCCCTGGCTTCCGTTCTCATCGACTGGCACCGCGACCCAAGTATCACAAGCCGCACCCGAGAGCGTCGGATCGTCCGAGAGAATGCGCCCAAACCGAAGCATTTCGTAGCCATCGCTCGGGCAATCGGAATAGAGCGCCATCGAACGCTGATACAGGTCGTACTCGTATTGCTTCGTGTCGTTGTCGTACGGGTCAGCGACCGGGGCAGGCGTGAGCAAGGTGACGCTACCACTGTTGCCGCGGTCGATCCACGCCTGCGTATAGCGCCGTCCCTTGTTGAACCAGGCTTCGACATAGAGCGTGTCGTTTTCACCAATTGAACCGCCCTGCACTGGAGGAAACCAGGCGTCACTCATACCCGCCGGCTGAGGCACGAAATCCATCGGGCCGGGAATGACAAAATACGTATGTCCCCAATAGTCGCCCGACGTAGGCTGAACGGGGTTCTTTTCACCTAGCTGAACCTTGTGGCCGTCCTGCTCGAACCAGGCCGTGAAATCATCGTCTGCCATGAAGATTTCAAAGTGCAGATGCCGAACACCCTGATGCCAGCCGACATAACCAAGTATGTCCTTGCGATACACCTTTTTCGTACCGCCCGGCTGAACCACGCCATCCTTGCCCTCTGCCGTATCGAGCCGCCATTTCGGCAGGGCGTTCGCCGATCCGGTCGCTGGCGGATCGTTCGGTTGAGGCGCGACATCTTGCTGCCCGGTCATGTCCAGCAGGTGCATATAGAGCGAGTAATACGTGATCGTGCGCCCGTCTCCCGTGTCGGTCGTGTGCCTGAGCAGGACGAAACCGGCATTCGAGTTCCGTTCCAGCTGCCCTGTCGTCGGATCGATCCTGCCATCGGACAGGGCGTTCTTGCAGATCCGATAGGCCACCACGTCACCGTCGGCAATCGCGCGCACGGGTTCGTGCTGCTCGCTCGGCGCCAGATGAATGCCGCCGTGAAAACGCCGGTCGAAGGCGACCGGGTAGACCCCGTGATGGCCGATCTCGAACTGGTCGACGGCGTCCATCATGGGGTCCGGCCTCGACGCATCATTGGACGACAGACCCGATGCGGGCAAAAAAGGAGGGCTGATGATCATGGCTTCAATGCGACGACGAGTAATGGTCGGAAATTTTCAGGCCGATTTTTGGCAGGAGTGGCAATGGCGCTGCAACGTTGTCCGGCCCTTCGAAGGTGAACGACGCCGCCTTGATAACGAACGCACCGGGACAGTGGAACGTCATGTTGCCGTTTTCGATGACCAGCGACGCCCCGCCGCTGTTGAGCGTGATTTTCGACTTTGCCGCCAGTTGGACGTCCGCACTCTCGCTCGCGACACGCAACTGTTTCTGCGCGAACAGATCCATCCCGTCCGTCAGGGCCATAGCCGTCAATTTCCCCTTCGAGGCGGTCAGATTGATGCCTAGCTTGTGGGCACACAGCGAAATCAATTCGCCCGCCATCATCCGCAGCCGCTTGGTGACGCTGACGTCCATGTGCTTGCCCGCCGTGACGATCACGTTCTCGCCCGCCGAGTGCTGGGCAGATTTAGGCGTCACGAACGCCATGCCGCCGGGCGCGCTCGCGAGCAGCCCCGCGTCACGAAGCTGGTTCAATCCGTCCAGCAGTGCCGCCTGCGTGGCCCGGTCGGCCGGTTCTACCTTCGCCTGCCGTGTAGCATCGGCCAGTTCCGTTACGTGCTGCAGCGCTGCCTTCAGCTGCTGGATGGCAGCGGGCATGTCGAGGTGCGGCGTGTCAGCACCACCTGTCGAGTCCGCGGAAAAATACAGCCCCTTCTCCGCACGCATCGTGCCCCACGCACGAGTCGTGACGTCGATTCCCTCTCCGCGCTTGAATTTCTTGCTGTCGAGCAGATAACCGAGATTCACCGCCGACTGGCCGTAGACCGTGGCGATGCGCGCGCTTTCCTTCTCTCGCAGGTCGTTGAACACGATCTCCGCGCCCCGCAGCGGCGAGCGCCAGATTGCGTAGCTGAACATCGCCTGCGCACCATGCACCAGGTCCGGGTTCGAATAGTCGTGCAGCGCGCCCGATATAAGCAAGCGATCGACGTCGTTGTGTTCCCCCTGCAGCAGCACCTCCGTCTGCGGCAGCAATGGCGAATGGAAGCCGGCCTGATACGACGACGACGGACGCACAAGGCGCAGATTCAGCAACTGCTTGTCGGCGCTGTCCGACCCCTGCAGGAACTTGGGCAGGACGGGATAGCGCCCGTGCTCGTCTATACACGCATAGGGTGCGCGGTCAAACGTCGCTACAACGCCGGCGACTGGCCCTTCCAGAAAACGCCAATGCTTTTCGTAGTCGAATTTCGGCCGGTAACCGAGATGTCCGGGCATCGCCTTGAAGGTATTGTGCGCCGGCTTGGTGCGCCCGCCCTTCATCTCCATCGATGTGGTCACGAACCCGTATTCGGCGCCGCGCATCTTCGTGTTGCCAAGTTTCACCACCACACCCGGCATGAGGCCCTTCACGTTGCTGGTACCGAACAGAGTGACCTGACGGGCGATCTGCTCGTCGCGTCGCGTTTGCACCAGCGCCTCGCCCCTTGCTGCGTCAGGTGAAATTCCGCGCTACGGTTGATCCGGCCGAACACCGAGCGGTCACCGCTCTCGTCCGAAACGGTCGCCGTCGCGCACAGCGGATCCTCCGGCGTGCGATAGTTGCGCTCCCACACCTCGATCTCGGCCGGCACCAACGTGCGTTCGCCATTCAGTGAAAGCACCGCCTCGTGCCAGTTACCCGTGAGGCCGGAATCCGGCATCAGCGGCACTTCGATCGAACGCACGTAGGCGCGCGGATTGTCCGCAAATACAACGGTGTCGAGCTGCCCCTGCTTGCCGCGTCCCTGTTTGTAGAACCAGAAAATGCCTTTTCGGCGGCAATGACGTGCGATGAAGTTCCAGACGGACTCCTCGTACATAACCACCTGCTCAAGCTTCTCCTTCACGCCTTCCAGGTTGAATTCGATATCGAACGCGTCGAAGTTCCGCCGATCGACAACCAGTTCGGTGATGATCTCCTGCAGGCTCTTGTCGCGAAATACCCGCGAGCCATGCACGCGCTTGAGCAGAGCGGCAAACCTGGGCTCGATGCGCAACTGGTAAGCCGCCTCGTCGCGACTCGTACGGATACGCTTCCAGCGCGTGACGATGCCATTGAAGGTGGCTGCGGCATGCTCGACCGGATCGACGTAATTGACCGACGGGACAGCCACCCGCTCGTCAATTTGCAAGCCTGCGCGCCGTCCGACGCACTGCTTGCCATCGATATCGAGATGTGGCGAGGTAACCGTGACATCGACCTTGTAGTCCCTGCAAAACCCGGCGCGTACCTTGAAGTCGAGCACGTCGAGCCCGAGGTCGAGCGTGCCGATCCATATTCCAAGACGCTGGCTAAGGCGTGCGCTCGGATGGCGCAGTGCATCCACAAGGGTTTTCGTCACCGCATTCATATGCCATTCCTATCCGATTGAAGAAGAAACGATGTAATACCGTTGCACCAGCAACTTTGATCGAAAGGGCGCAGAAGCTGCAACGCGAAAAATCCAGCTTCCGTTACTACGTATACGAGGCCTTCAATAAAATTGTTAAATAGAGTGACTTTTGATTCTCTGGTCCGCCCAAAATCAATATCGAATGATTCGACCGCACCAGTTTCGTTTTCTTGATTCGAACGGCGGCGAGCGGTCCATTTCGACCGCGGGTTGCGTCGAGGGCATCAGCGCGCTTCGAATATATGGATACTGTGTGGCGCCGCCTCCCGAAGAAGCGCTAAGATTCACCGCATGTCGACTCCCGCCTCCTCCCTCGAAGCCCTGCGCACGCTGCCCGCGCGGCGCCCGGCCGTACGCTGGACGCTGCGCGTGCTGCGCTGGGCGCTCACGCTCGCCGTCACGTTCGCGGGGCTGCTCGCGCTGACGTTCGTGATCGGCCGCAAGGTACCGATCGATCCCGTGCTCGCGATCCTCGGCGATCGCGCGTCGGCCGACGCGTACGCGGCCGAGCGCATCGCACTCGGCCTCGACAAGCCGCTCGCCACGCAGTTCCTGATCTACGCACGCGACGTGCTGCACGGCAATCTCGGCATGTCGCTGCTGACCGCGAACCCGGTGCTCGACGACATCAGGCGCGTGTTTCCGGCCACGCTCGAACTCGCGACGATCGCGACGCTGATCGGCATCGCGATCGGCGTGCCGCTCGGCGTCGCGGCCGCGGTGAAACACAACCGGCCGATCGATCACGTCGCACGCTTCGTCGGGCTGATCGGCAATTCGGTACCCGTGTTCTGGCTTGGGCTGATGGGGTTGCTGCTGTTCTATGCGCGGCTGCACTGGGTCGGCGGGCCCGGCCGGCTCGATCCCGTGTACGACGGAATGGTCGACCCGCGCACGGGGAGCCTGCTGATCGACGCGGTGCTCGCCGGCGAATGGGACGTGTTCCGCAACGCGATGTCGCACATCGCGCTGCCGGCCGCGATCCTCGGCTACTACTCGGTCGCATACCTGAGCCGGATGACGCGCTCTTTCATGCTCGACCAGTTGAGCCAGGAATACATCGTCACCGCGCGCGCGAAGGGTTTGTCCGAGCGCCGCGTGATCTGGCAGCATGCGTTCGGCAACATCGCGGTGCCGCTGCTCACCGTGATCGCGCTCACGTACAGCAACCTGCTCGAAGGCTCGGTGCTGACCGAGATCGTGTTCGCGTGGCCGGGGCTCGGCTCGTACCTGACCGGCGCGCTGCTGAACGCCGACATGAACGCGGTGCTCGGCGCGACGCTCGTGATCGGCGCGATGTTCATCACCGTCAACCTGCTGACCGACGCGCTGTACCGCGTGTTCGATCCGCGTGCGCGCTGAGGGCCGCTTCGATATGACCGTTTTCATCCTGCTTCCTGTTGCACCCATGCCGAAGGCCACCCGATCATGAATGCCGAGCGTCTCACCCTGCGCGCGTGGCTGCTGTCCGATGCGCCCGCGTCGCGCTCGCAGGCCGCGTTCGGCCTCGCGTACCGCCGCTGGCGCCGGTTCGCCACGAATCCGCTCAACCTGTTCGGGCTCGCGATCCTGGTCGCACTGATCGTCGTCGCGATCATCGGCCCGCTGATCATGCCGCACGATCCGCTGCGCCAGGTGCTGTCCGACCGGCTGCTGCCGCCCGGCTCGCCGTCGCACTGGTTCGGCACCGACCAGCTCGGCCGCGACATCCTCTCGCGGCTGATCGCCGGATCGCGCCTGACGCTCGGCATCGCCTTGCTCGTCGTCGTGATCGTCGTGCCGATCGGCCTGCTGATCGGCACGACGGCCGGCTATTGCGGCGGGTTCGTCGACAGCGTGCTGATGCGCATCACCGACATCGCGCTCGCGTTCCCGAAGATCGTGCTCGCGCTCGCCTTCGCGGCCGCGCTCGGCCCCGGCGTGATCAACGCGGTCGTCGCGATCTCGATCACCGCGTGGCCCGCGTATGCTCGGCTCGCGCGCGCGGAGACGATCCGCATCGCGCAGGCCGATTACATTCATGCGGCGCGGCTGCAAGGCGCGTCGGGCCCGCGCATCCTGCTGCGCTACATCATGCCGCTGTGCATGTCGTCGGTGATCGTGCGCGCGACGCTCGACATGGCCGGCATCATCCTGACCGTCGCGGGCCTCGGCTTTCTCGGCCTCGGTGCGCAGCCGCCGAGCCCGGAATGGGGCTTCATGGTCGCGTCGGGCCGCAACGTGCTCCTCGACGCATGGTGGGTCGCGACGCTGCCCGGTATCGCGATCCTGCTCGTCAGCCTCGCGTTCAACCTGCTCGGCGACGGGCTGCGCGACGTCTTCGATCCGCGTCATGGAGCGTGACATGTCATTGAATTCCATCGCCACCCCGGCACCGCTCTGCGAGATCGACGGGCTGAAGATCGGTTTTCGCGGGCACGACGGCGTCGTCACCGACGCGGTGCGCGACCTGTCGCTGACGCTCGCGCCCGGCGAGCGGCTCGGCATCGTCGGCGAATCGGGCTCCGGCAAATCGCTGACCGGCCGCGCGCTGCTCGGCCTGCTGCCCGACGCCGCGCGCTGGTCGGCGCGCACGATGCGCTTCGCGGGCCACGACCTGCTCGCGATGTCGCCGCGCGAACGCCGGCGCCTGTGCGGCAGCCAGATGGGGATGATCCTGCAGGACCCGAAATATTCGCTGAACCCGGTGATGACGGTCGCGAAGCAGATGGGCGAAGCGTTCCGGCGGCATGAGCCCGGCTTGCGCGGCCGCGCGCTGCGCGAGCGGATCGTCGACGCGCTCGCGGCCGTGCAGATCCGCGATCCGGCGCGCGTCGCCGATGCGTATCCGCACGAGCTGTCGGGCGGCATGGGCCAGCGCGTGATGATCGCGATGATGGTGTCGACGGGCCCGCGCCTCCTGATCGCCGACGAGCCGACGTCCGCGCTCGACGTCGCGGTGTCGATGCAGGTGCTCGCGGTGCTCGACGCGATGATCGCGCGGCACGACACGGGCCTGATGTTCATCAGCCACGACCTGCCGCTCGTGATGTCGTTCTGCGACCGCGTCGCGGTGATGTATGCGGGCCGCGTGGTCGAAACCTGCGCCGCGCGCGATCTGCGCGACGCGTCGCATCCCTATACGCGCGGGCTGCTCGCGGCGAATCCGCCGCTCGCGAACCCGCCCGACGAACTGCCGGTGCTGCGGCGTGACCCGGCATGGCTCGAAGCAATGCCGCCGACCGCCGCGCTCGCCGGTCCCCAGGAGGCCTCGAGATGATCGACGTCGATCACGTATCGATCCGTTTCCCGACCCGCACGGGTCACGTCGACGCGGTGCGCGACGCGAGCTTCGCGGTGCGCGACGGCGAAGTGTTCGGGCTCGTCGGCGAATCGGGCTCCGGCAAGTCGACGCTGCTGCGCGCGCTGACCGGCCTCGTGCCGCTCGCGGGCGGCAGCCTGTCGATCGATGGCCGGCCTGTCGGCGGCACGCCCGATCGCGCATTCCGCCGGCACGTGCAGATGGTGTTCCAGGATCCGTACGCTTCGCTGCATCCGCGCTTCACGGTCGACCAGACGCTGCGCGAGCCGCTGTCGATCCATGCGATCGGCGACGCCGACGCGCGGATCGCCCGCGCGCTGTCCGAGGTCGGCCTCGGCCCGTCGTTCCGCTTCCGCTATCCGCACCAATTGTCGGGCGGCCAGCGGCAGCGCGTTGCGATCGCGCGTGCGCTGATCGTCGAGCCGCGCGTGCTGCTGCTCGACGAGCCGACGTCCGCGCTCGACGTATCGGTGCAGGCGGAAATCCTGAACCTGCTGCGCCGCCTGCATCGCGAACGCAACCTGACGATGATCCTCGTCAGCCACAACCTCGCGGTGATCGGCTTCCTGTGCCAGCGCGTCGCGGTGATGCAGCACGGCGAGATCGTCGAACAGCTGCGGATCGAGGACGTGCGGGCCGGGCAGGTTGCACGCGACTACACGCGCACGCTGCTGAATGCGACCGAAGGGTATCGCCGGCTCGATCCGGCAGCCGGTGTGCCGGCAGCCTGACATCCGCACGACGCGCCGGCATGCGATACTCGGCACGCCACGCGGCGGCCGGCCGTCGTGTGGAACCCTTGCGCACTGCAAGGGTCAACTTCCTTTCGTCAACAGCGCAACAGCCATAGGGAGGCGTTCATGCTGCAATTCATCGAAACCCTGGTCGTCGGGCTCATCGTCGGCCTCCTCGCCCGCGCGTTCAAGCCGGGCGACGACAAGATGGGCATCCTGATGACCATCGTGCTCGGCGTCATCGGCTCGCTGGTCGCCGGCTACGTCGGCCGCGCGGCCGGCTGGTATGCGCCGGGCCAGGGCGCGGGCTGGATCGCGTCGATCATCGGCGCGATCGTGCTGCTCGTCGTCGTGGGTGCGATCCGCAAGCGCGCGGGCTGAACACCGCACACCGCGCTCCGACGCAAACGGCCGCTCGTCTCACGCGAGCGGCCGTTTTCTTTTGGTGAATCGTCCTCCTCAGGATTGCCGATTCGTTGAGCCCTCAACGATTCACCTGCGAATCCCGCATCCATCGACGCGTGTCACCCGAGCTTACGTCATCGGCAATACCCTGACTTGCGGCCGCACAAATTTGAGATAAATTGATTGAAGGAACGCGGCGTCGTTTGCTCGTCGTCGCTATTTCCGGTTTCTCACTCAAGAGGTTCGATGAAATTGCCGTTTACGCATACAGCACCGCAGCGTTGACGGACTGCCATTCGAGCGGCCTCGCTGCGACGCGCTTCCTCTCTGGAGCCTGTCATGAAGCATCGCCTGTTTGCCGCCTCGTTTGCCCTGGCTGCCTCGCTTCTGGTCTCGTCCTCGTCATTTGCCGCCGGCGCGTCCGGCATCATCCACTTCACCGGCATGATCGTCGAGCCGCCGTGCTCGTTCGCGCTCGACACGACCGACGCCGCGCATGCGCACGTGCGCCCCGACTGCCCGCGCCCGGCGAGCGGGCAAGTCGCGTTCGTCGACGCGGCCAGCCTGCGCCCGATCAAGACCACGACCTTTACGCAGGCCTCCCGCGCAATCGTTTTACCTGATCGTCCGGGCAACGCGAACGCGCCGATGATCGCCGTCGTCACCTACCAGTAACGCTCGCTGCGGGAGAACGTCGCGCGTCAGTCGCGATGGCGCGCGATCCAGTCGCTGAACGCGCGGATCTTCTGCTGGCTGCCGAGGTTCTCGGGATAGACGAAGAAGTAGCGTGCGCCCGTTTCGAGCACGATGTCGAACGGCCGTTCGAGCCGGCGCGCGCTGACGTCGTCATCGACGAGCGTCACGTCGCCGATCGCGACGCCGAAGCCCTGCATCGCCGCATTCGTCGCGAGATCGAGCGTGTCGAACGTCGGCCCGCGCGCGGGATCGACGCCGCGCTCGCCCGCATGGTCGAGCCATGCGCGCCAGTCGCGGTGGTCGCGCGTCGGATGCAGCAGCGTATGGCGCGCGAGATCGCCGACCGCGCCGAGCGGCGACGCCTGCCGCAGCTCGGGCGCGCAAACGGGCGTCAGCCGCTCGTCGAACAGCGGCAGCGCGACGACGCCCGGGCCCGGCGACGTCCCGTAGACGATCGCCGCATCGAACGGCTCGCTCGAGAAATCGACGACGTGCTGCCACGCGGTCGTGATCTGCACGTGGAGATCGGGATGTTCGCCCTGGAAGCGCATGATGCGCGGCAGCATCCAGCGCATCACGCAGGTCGGCACCTTCAGCGCGAGATCGGTGCGCTGCCGCGTGAGCTTCATCGAGATGTCCTCGATCCGCGCGAAGCTCTCTTCGACCACCGGCAACAACTGCTCGCCCTCGGCCGTCAACGTGAGGCCCTTCGCATGCCGCCTGAACAGCGGAAAACCGTAGTGCACCTCGAGCGTCTGGATCTGCCGGCTCACCGCGCCCTGCGTGATGCACAGCTGCTCGGCCGCGCGCGTGAAGCTGCGGTGGCGAGCCACCGTCGAGAAGATCTGCAGCGCGTGCAGGGGCGGAAGTCGGCGCATGGCGAACGGGAAACGGGAACGGAAAACGACGCGGAAGGACCGCGCGCCGACGCCGGCGCGCACTGACCGACACGATAAGCCAAACGCCGGCTTCGCGCGAGACGCCGAAGGTTCAGGCCGTCGCGGTCAGCGCGCCCGCCGCGATGCGCGCCGCCGATGCGACGACGTCCGCGCGCGCCGCGGCAGCGGCATCCGGCTGCGTGAACGACACGGCCATCACGATCGGCGCGTGCGACGGCGGCCACAGCACCGCGACGTCGGTCGTCGTGCCGAAGCCGCCGGTGCCGGCCTTGTCGGCAACGCGCCAGCCGGGCGACACGCCCGCCGCGATGCCGGTCGCGCCGCGTGCGCCGCCGACCATCCATTCGGTCAGTTGCGCGCGCTGCGGTTCGCGCAGCACGTCGCCGAGCAGCAGCCGCTGCAGCGTGTCGACCATCGCGACCGGCGTCGACGTGTCGCGCTCGTCGCCGGGCGCGGCCTTGTTGAGTTCGGGTTCCCAATGATCGAGGCGGAAGGTGGTGTCGCCGCATTCGCGCGCGAACGCCGTGACGGCCTGTGGGCCGCCGAGCACGCTCATCAGCAGGTTGCCCGCGCCCTTGTCGCCGGACTGCAACATCGCCGCGCACAGCTGCGCGATCGTCATGCCGGTGTCGACGTGGCTCTCCGTCACCGGCGAGCCGGATACGATTTCATAGCGGCGGTACAGGATGCGGCGCGGCAGCAGCGATGCGTCGAGCGCGCCGCGCGCGAGCATCGCGGCGGCCGCCACGACTGCGTACGTGCCGCACAGCGGGAAGCGCTCGCGCGCATGGTGCGCGATGCGCACGCCGTTCGACGTATCGAGCGCGGCGACGCCGAGCCGCCCGTTCGAGGCTTTTTCGAGCGCGGCGAGTTCGGCTTGTGCGGTATGGGCGCGCCCCTGGTCGGCGACCGGCGCGGACGTGCACGCGGCGACGAACGGTGCGGCAACGGCGGCAAGCAACAGCGAGCGGCGTGTCGGAGAGTGTTCCATGAATGAGGTCTGTTCTGTCGGAAACGGTGGCGCGAAGCGACACTGCCGCGCGTCGGCGACGCGCGACCGTTCACGCCGACGGCCGGCCCACGACGACATTCGCCGCGCATCCCCGAAAGACGTCCGTCGGCCCCGCGCGCTGGCGGGATTCGCATGAACGCCTAGCGTAGCAGCGACCGCCGTCGCGTTCCAGCGAAACGGCCCGACTTCACCCTTGCGACGAAGGCAGGTACGGCATCGGATTCACCGGCTTGCCGTCGCGTCGCACCTCGAACAGCAGCGCGACGCGCGAATTGTCAAGGTCGCCCATCTCGGCGATCGCATCGCCTTGATGCACGATGTCGCCCGTCTTCACGAGCAGCTTGCGGTTGTGCGCATAGGCGGTCAGGAAATCCGCGTTGTGCTGGACGATGATCAGGCTGCCGTAATCGTTCAGGCCGGTGCCCGCATACATCACGCGCCCGTCGGCCGCGGCGCGGACCGGGTCGCCCGGCCGGCCAGCGATCTGGATGCCGCGGTTCTGCCCGGGCCGGAACCCTTCGACGATCTTGCCGTTTGCGGGCCACTTGAGCGCGACGCCGCCCGCGTGGCGCTTCGTTTCCTTGACGACCTGACGGTCGCTCGCGGCCGACGCGCTGGCCGGCGAAGTGGCTTGCGACGCTATCTGCGCAGTCGCCTGCGCGGTGGCCTGATTACCCGCCGCGCCATTGCCCGCGACGGCCTGCGTGCCGGCCGCGCCCGCGGGCGGCAGCGGCTGCTGCTTGACGATCCGCAGCACCTGCCCCGTGCGCAGCCTGCCGTTCCCGGCCAGCTTGTTCCAGGTACGCAAGTCGGCCACGCTGCAATCGTTCGCGGAGGCGATGCCCGTCAGCGTGTCGCCGCGTTTCACGACGTACTTCCGCGCGACGAGAATCGGCGCGGCCGGCATCGTGGCGGCCGGCGGCGCCGCGGCGGACGGGCTCGAATCAGAGGGCTGCGCCGCCAGCGTGTTGCTGGGCGGAACGGACTGCGTATTTGCACAACCGGCCATGACGAGCACGGCGGCCAGGCCCGACAGCCACGCCGCCTTGCGGTGAATCTCGCGCGTTTTCATGGACGATCCGACTCCGGTTTGACAATCTTTCAAGCATCTCAAAAACGGAACGGCCGACGTGTAACCGGATGCAAACAATGATGACAAACGATCACGGACCGGATGCCGGCCGGCATTCGCTACCGGTAATACGGTCCGATTCGGAAAAACTTGATGGCGCTTGCGCCGAAAAACGGAAGAATTTTCGTCGCAAAAAACTATGGCCGGTTCGTTTGGATAGTCTCGCCCGACGACATTTACCGCAACCATGCGACGAATTCGGCACCGGCCCACGCGACACCGATGCACAGGAACAGCAGATGCAGCGCGATCTTGAACGACACGCCCCATGACGAATCGATCTGCATGACGGGCTCCCCGGTTGATGTGCGTCCATGATCGGCCGTCGGTCGCGCCCCGAAAATGCGGAAGCGGCGAACCGGGTCTCAGGCTACCCCTGAGACCGGCGCCGCGGTTCCTGCTAACTTATCGGCCATTCCCCCACCCATCGCTCCGCCCATCATGCGCTTCGACCTGACCGACCTGCGGCTCTTCCTGAACATCTGCGAAGCCGGCACGATCACGGGCGGCGCCGAACGCACGCACATCACGCTGCAGGCCGCGAGCGAGCGTATTCGCGGGATGGAGGACGAGCTTGGCGTGCCGCTGCTGCACCGGACCAAGTCGGGCGCGCAGGCAACCGACGCGGGCCGCGCGCTCGAACATCACGCGCGCACCGTGCTGCAGCAGATCGATCACATGCGCGGCGAACTGCAGCAATACGGCCAGGGGCTGCGCGGCCATATCCGGCTGCTGTGCAACACCGCGTCGCTGAGCGAATACCTGCCCGATGCACTGGCCGATTACCTGCCGCGCCATCCGAAGCTGTCGATCAGCGTCGAGGAACGCTCGAGCCAGGAGATCGTGCATGCGATCCGCAACAAGACGGCCGAGGTCGGCATCGTCGCCGATTCGGTCGGGCTCGGCGGGCTCGAACAGAAACCGTTCCGCGAAGACTGGCTGATCGTCGTCGTGCCGGCCGCGCATCCGCTCGCGTCGCACGACAAGGTCGCGTTCGACGACATCGCCGGCGAAGACTTCATCGGCCTCACCGACGGCAGCGCGCTGCAGGTGCATCTCGCCGATCAGGCGCGCGCGCTCGGCAAGCGGATCCGCTATCGCGTGCAGTTGAAGAGCTTCGACGCGATCTGCCGCGTGATCGCGAGCGGCGTGGGCATCGGCATCGTGTCGCGGCATGCGGCCGAGCGCGCGATGCAAACGATGGACGTGCGGCTCGTCGAGTTGTCCGATCCGTGGAGCCATCGGAAACTGACGCTCTGCGCGCGGTCGTTCGACGCGCTGCCGAAGTACACGCGCGAGTTCGTCGCGTTCCTGTCGGGCGACGCACCGCCCCCGTAACGCGCACCGCGCCCGGCTCGCCCCATCGACATACGGAGACTTGACCATGACCGATATCGATCTCGCCACCCGCTATCGCGCGTATATCGACTGCCTGAACCGACAGGACTGGACGGCGCTCGGCGAGTACGTGTCCGACGACGTGATCCACAACGACCGGCCGCTCGGCCTCGCCGGTTACCGCGCGATGCTGGAACAGGACTTCCGCGACATTCCCGATCTGCGCTTCGACATTCGGCTGCTCGTGTGCGAGCCGCCGCGGGTCGCGTGCCGCCTTCGCTTCGCGTGTTCGCCGAAAGGGACGTTCATGGGGCTCGCCGTCGACGGCCGCAAGGTCACGTTCGCCGAGAACGTGTTCTACGAGTTTCACGAAGGCAAGATCCGCCAGGTGTGGTCGGTGATCGACAAGGCGGCGATCGAGAAGCAGCTTTGAACGTCGTCGAAACGGCGGCTCGTCGCGTGCGGCGGCGGGTGGCCGTGAGCGGTTCGCTGCAGTTCGAGTCTTGTGGATAACGTTTTCTCTCTTCATGCAGCGAGAACCCGTTTCCCGCCCCATCTTCCGCCCGTTGCCTCAAAGCTTCGCTCCCGCGCTGACCATGCGATCATCGAGATAAAAATCCCGGCGATTGACGCGTAATTCCGGTTCTTCTCCCGTACGCCCCGACCTCCCCCATTCGGGTTTCTACCGGCGCATCCGATGTGAAAGTTCATTGACATCACGCGGATCGATGCCTAAATTTGGAAAACGTTTTCCAACGCGCGAGCGAGGGATCCGTCATGGCCCGCGCAGGGGAACGCTTGCCTGCTCGATTCGCGATTCAGGCGTCCGTCTTCAGGGATCAGGGTTGGCGAGGCGGACGCCGGGTACGGGCACCGAGCGCGGCATCGGCGACACGTGCCCGTGCTTCACCACTATTCAAAATTGGAGACACCATGCATCCGCGCAGCAGATTCACGCTCGGCGCCGCGCTCAGCGCCCTTTCCGTCGTGCTCGTGAGCGCGTGCGGCGGCAACGACGTGACCGACACGCCGTCGTCGCCCCCGACCTCCACCCCGCCCGCGCTCGCAGCGAACTCGCTGCAGGCGCTCGTCTACGGCGCGCCCGACACCAGCGTGCCGGCCGGCACGAACATCCCGGTCACGATGATGGGCCAGATGCGCGCGCTGTTCGACCTGATCCGCAAATCGCCCGATTTCACGCAGGTCGTGATGGATCTCGGCGACGGCACGCCCGTCCATGTGCTCGACACGAACACCGGCGACAAATTCCTGCCCGGCAAGCTCGCGCTCGGCCTGTCGTACATCCTGATCGACATGAAGTCGAAGAACGACCCGCAATACGCGAGCTACCTCGCGACGTACCAGACGATCACGACCGCGATGATGGCGCAGTCGGGCGGCAACTATGCGTATGCGAACACGTCGTGGGGCGAGTACTACTACCTCGTCGCGCTGAACAACCTGAAGGCGCACGGGATGCTCAACGAAGTCTTCAGCGACACGATGCTCGCGACGCTGCAGCAGCGGCTCACGTTCTGCGACATGTTCGGCCCCGATTCGAGCGGCAAGACCACGACGTGTCCGGCCGCCGGCACGCCGATCGACATCGCGTCGCTGAACACCGCGCAGAACTACTATGCGGTGTCCTACGGCATTGCCGGGCTGCGCCAGAAGCTTGGCTGGAGCAGCCCGTCCTTCGCATCGAAGACCGATCCGGCGGTCGCGACGATGAGCGCACGCGACGCGCTGCTGTACACGCTGACGAACCACATCCGCCACGATTCGTCGGGCGGGTTCTCCGACGAAGCGTCGAACACGCACACGACCTACTACGACCAGGCGCGCTTCGACCGCTACAGCACGCTGCTGATCGGCGAGGTGGTCGAGCGCACGTTCGAGATGGGCAACGAAGCGAACCTGACGCCGGAGCTGAAGGGCTATCTGCGCAAGTCGGTCGACCTGATCCTGCCGCAGCTGAACGCCGACGGCCAGGGCTTCAACTACGGCCGCTCGATCGGCCCGTACGGCGATTCCGCGTTCATGGAAGTGCTGACGGCCGCAGCCAATGCAGGCGTGCTGACCGACCGCGAGAAACAGGTTGCGTATGCATTCATCTACCAGGCCGCGCGTCGTTTCGACACGTACTGGTACGACCCGTCGCTGCCGACGCCGTCCGTGAACATGTGGGTCAAGGGCCGCGGCACCGACACGTATCGCGGCAAGCCGCGCGTGATGGGCGAGAACTTCAGCCTGCTGCACCAGTACCTGTATGTGAACGCATGGTGGAACAAGCTCGGCTTCGGCGGCCAGGCGCCGATGGCCGATGCGGACTACCGCGCATGGCTCGACGCGCTGCCGCGCTACACGCTCACCTGGTACAACGAGCCGGGCGATGCCGCGCATCCGTACAGCGCCGCGCTGCTCACCGTGCGCGACGGCCGACGCGTGATCAACCTGAACCTCAGCCAGGCACCCGACTACAACGCGTACACGCCGTATTACCCGGTGCCGTTCTCCGACAAGCTGATCTACGGCACGACCGACCTCGGCTATGCGCTGCTGCTGCCGCAGGTGACGTACAACGCGAAGACCTACATTCCCGTCACTTACTACAAGAACCTGAACGTGCAGCAAAGCAACGGCGAGGTGATCGTGTCGTTCGATACGACGAAGTTCCGCCTCGCGTCGAAGAATGCCGCGTACACGACGGATCTCGACCTGCAGGTGCACACGGTGCTGACGTTCGCGCACGGCACGGTCTCGCGCAGCGATACGCTGAGTTCGGGCACGCTCGCGGGCAACCTCGCGGTCGAGACGGACTTCACGTCGTTCGCGGATTTCGCATCGACGCAGGCCAACGGCGACGGCGTGTCGGTGACGTACGCGAACAGCGCCGCGACCGGCTATGCGGCATCCGGGTTCGACAACTGCGCGCTGTCCGCCTTCGACACGGCGAACGGCGCGACGAATCCGCTGTCGACGACGCCGATCGGGCAACTGCATTCGAACTTCGCGTGCACGACGAAACCGTTCGCGCTCGGTGCGGGCGCGACCCGCACGGTCGGGTGGACGCTGAGGTATGCCGATCCGGCGTAAGCGGCACGACCGCGCTCCCGCGACCGTTCCCGAAGCCGGTTGCCGAAACCGGCTTCGGGATCATTCAGCGCCCGGGAGACGCGTTCACCACCATCCCGATCCCGCCATATACGCACCGAGCGCAATCAGTCCGACGAAGAAGCAACGCTTGAACGTCTTCTCGCTCATCACGCGCCGCGCATATTGCCCGCCGGCCATCCCTGCCAGCGCGGGCACGAGCGCGAGCGCCGACACGCCGAGATCGACCGCCTGCAGTGCGCCCGTGACGCGCAACTGCAGCGCGAGCACGATCGTCGATGCGGTAAACGACAGTCCGAGCGCCTGGATCAGATCGTCCTTCGACAGCCGCAGCGCCTGCAGGTACGGCACGGCCGGTACGACGAACACGCCGGTCGCGGCCGTCACGACGCCCGTCAGGTAGCCGACCACGGCCGACAGCCATGTTTCATGGCGGCCCGGCGCGGGCAGCCGCGCCGCCGCCAGCCCCCACAGCCCGTAAAGCACCAGCACGACGCCGAGCGCCGTGTGCGTCCACGTGCTGCCGGCCGCGAGCGCCGGCAGCCCGCCCGTCAGCGTACCGACCGTCAGGCCGGCGAGCAGCGGCCACAGCCGGCGCAGCAGCGCGCCAAACGACGGGCCGAGCCACAACTGCCACACGTTGGTGATGAACGACGGCACGAGCAGCAGGCTCGCCGCGGCCGACGGCGGCATCGCGAGCGTCAGCAGTCCCATCGCGATCGTCGGCAACCCGAGCCCGATCATGCCCTTGACCGCGCCGGCCAGCAGGAAAACCAGCACGATGATCGTCAGCGTATGAATTTGCATGGCGGCATTCCGTCCGTTGAGTACGGCGCCGATGGTGCCTGCCCGCCATGCCGCCCGCCATCTGGCTTTGCCTGAGGCTGGCTCGGGCCCGCCGGACGGCGCTCGCGGCCTTGATCCGGCCCCATGGATCACCCTCGGCCCTGCTCGCTGTCGAGGTGCACCATTTGCGCGGCCGGATAGCGGTCGCCGGCAGCCGCCCCGGCGGGAACCGCCGCTTCGATGCGTGCGAGATCTTCGACCGTTAGTTGCAATTCCGTCGCCAGCAAACCGTCCTGCAGTTGGGTGCGCTTGCGCGCGCCGACCAGCGGCACGATGTCGGCGCCGCGCGACAGCGCCCACGCGATCGCGACCTGCGCCGGATTGCTCCCCTTCTCGTCGGCGATCGCGCGCAGCGCGTCGACGAGCGCGAGGTTGTGCGCGAGGTTGTCGCCCTGGAAGCGCGGACTCGCCGCGCGGAAATCGCGCTCGCCCTGCCGCGCCGCGCTCCAGCGCCCGCCCAGCAGCCCGCGCGACAGCACGCCGTAGGCCGTCACGCCAATGCCGAGCGCGCGGCAGACGGGGAGGATTTCGGCCTCGATCCCGCGTGACAGCAACGAATATTCGATCTGCAGATCGGCGATCGGCGCGACGGCGGCCGCGCGGCGGATCGTGTCCGCGCCGGCTTCCGACAGCCCGATATGACGCACGTACCCGGCCTTCACGAGATCGGCGATCGCGCCGACCGTTTCCTCGATCGGCACCGCCGGATCGACGCGTGCCGGCCGGTAGATGTCGAGGTAGTCGGTGCCGAGCCGCTTCAACGAATACGCGACGAAGTTCCGGATCGCCGCGGGCCGCGCGTCGTAGCCGGCGAACCCGCCGGCCGGATCGCGCAGCGCGCCGAATTTCACGCTGATGCGCACCTGGTCGCGCGCCCGGCCGCGCAGCGCGTCGCGGATCAGCATCTCGTTGTCGCCCATGCCGTAGAAGTCGCCCGTATCGAGCAGCGTGACGCCGTTGTCGAGCGCCGCATGCAGCGTCGCGATGCTTTCGTCCCGGTCGGCCGGCCCGTAGAAATCCGACATCCCCATGCAGCCGAGCCCGATCGCCGAAACCTGCGGGCCCGTGCGGCCCAGTTGACGCATGTCCATGTCCGTTTCCTTCAAAGGGTGAGTGGATGAAACGGATTCTGGCCGCACGACGCCGCGCGATAAACGCGAAACGCGCCACCAAACCATTCGACGCTGATTAACAATGGAGCCTGTTCCCGTTCCCACCAAGGTTCTCGCCCGCATGGACCATCTGCAAGCAATGCGCGTCTTCGCGCGCGTCGCCCATCTCGGCAGCTTCACGAAAGCGGCCGAGCAGCTCCAGCTGCCGCGCCCGACGGTCAGCAACGCCGTCCAGTATCTGGAAAAGCACCTGAAGATCCGCCTGCTGCAACGCACGACGCGGCGCGTCGCGCTGACCGCCGAGGGCGCGACCTACTACGAGCGCTGCGTGCAGTTGCTCGCCGACCTCGACGACGCGGAAACGCTGTTCGAGGATGCCGGCGCGTCGCCGCGCGGCGTGATCCGCGTCGACCTGCCCGAACGGTTCGCGCTGAACCAGGTGATTCCGGCGCTGCCGGATTTCCACGCGCGCTACCCCGACCTGCGCATCGTGATCAGCACGACCGACCGCTTCGTCGATCTCGTGGCCGACGGCATCGACTGCGCGGTGCGGGTCGGCGTGCTGTCCGACACGTCGCTCGTCGCGCGGCGCGTCGGCGAGATGGCCCAGATCAACTGCGCGTCGCCCGCCTATCTCGCGCGCCACGGCACGCCGCGCTCGCCGGACGACCTGCCGGACCACGTCGCGGTCGGCTATTTCTCGAGCCGCACGGGCCGCGAACTGGACTGGGAATATGCGGACATGGATTCGGGCGAGATGCACACGGTGAAGATGCACAGCGTCGTGTCGGTCAACAGCTCGCAGGCGTATCTCGCGTGCTGCCTCGCGGGCCTCGGGCTGATCCAGGCGCCGCGCGACGGGCTCGCGCCGCTGCTCGCCGACGGCTCGCTGGTCGAGGTGCTGCCGGAATGGAACGCGGGGCCGCTGCCCGTATCGGTGGTGTTTCCGACCGGCCGGCATCTCGCGCCGCGCGTGCGGATCTTCGTCGACTGGCTCGCGGAAACGCTCGGCAGCGCGCGCCGGGCGGACTGACGACGGCCGTGCCGGGGCCGTTCGCCCCGGCGCCGGCGCCCGGTCAGAACTTGTGGCGGATCGCGGCGCGCACCGCGAACTGATTCGACGATGCCGACGGGCCGTCCGTGCCGACGACATAGCCGCCGTCGGCCGCCGTGCCCGTCTTGTCGCCGCCCACCTTCTGCCACGCGCCCTGCAGGTACACGTCGGTGCGCTTCGACAGGCTGTAGTCGGCCATCAGGCCGACCGTGTGGTACTTCGGCTTGAACGAGCCGGCCGCGGCATCGTACTTGCCGTCCGTATACACGTACTGCGCGCCCAGGTAGAAATCGGGCGTGAGCTGGTACTTCCCGTTGATCTCGAAGTTCTGGAACTTCGTCGCGGTCAGCCCGAGGCCGGCGAACGTCGACGCCGGCAGGTAGACCGTCGATACCGGGTTCTTCACGTCGGTCTTCGTATAGACGACGCCGACCGTCGCCGCGCCGAACGTGTAGTTGACGCCGCCGCCGAAAATGCGCAGCCGGTCGGCGACGAAGTTCGCGTCGTCGGCCGCGATCGCGCCCGCGTTGCCGATGCCCGGGTTGTTCGCCTGCAGGTACGCGGCCGCGACCTGCAGCCCGGCCAGCGAATACTGCGCGCCGATACTGTACTGGCGGTTGTTCGAGAAGCCCGTGCTGTTGCTGAAGCTGTACGTGCCGCCGAACGTCAGGCCGTTCCAGTCGGCGCTCGCGTACTTGACCGTGTTGTTGACGCGGAACGAGTTGTCCGTGTTGTCGTTGTCGAACGGGTGCGAGAACAGCGTGCCGCCCCAGTTGCCGTTCGCGGTCAGCGGCGCGAGATAGTCGACGACGGCATCGTACTGACGGCCGAACGTCAGCGTGCCGAAGCGCGACTCGGACAACCCGACGAACGCCTGACGGCCGAACATGCGGCCGCCCTGGCCGAGCCGGCCGTTGTTCACGTCGAAACCGTTTTCCAGCGTGAAGACCGCCTTCAGCCCGCCGCCGAGATCCTCGCTGCCCTTCAGGCCCCACCGGCTGCCCTGCGCATAGCCGCTCGCGAGCTGGTAATTGGTCTTTCCGACCCCATTGACGTTGACGTTGTTCGTGTAATTGAAGCCTTCGTCGATCACGCCGTACAGCGTCACGCTGGTCTCGGCAAAGGCCGGCGCGGCGAAGGCAGCGAGCGCGGCGGCAAAAATGACGTGCTTCCTCATGACGAATCTCCGGAGCCGGGGGCCGGGCTGGCCGAACGCCCGGCGAATGTTTGGTCTGTTGTATGTGG
The DNA here is from genome assembly GCF_001729305.1 of Burkholderia sp. A2. Lineage (NCBI taxonomy): Bacteria > Pseudomonadati > Pseudomonadota > Betaproteobacteria > Burkholderiales > Burkholderiaceae > Burkholderia > Burkholderia sp. A2. The sequence continues at coordinate 179,355 of NZ_LZXX01000086.1, forward strand.
CCCGCAGGGCGGACGACGCGGTGTGCGGCCGCGTGAGGACAAAATGGTGTCACGACGCAAATCGTCCGTCCATCGGGTGCGGGTGGTCGCGCGCAAAGCGTTGCGCTCGTCCAACTGCCCCGTCGCGCGGACAGCCCGACCGGGCTTGTCGGCAGCGGCCGGCCGGCCCGCCATCCGCGTAAACCCGGAAGGCTTCGCATCGGTGGCACAATGCGCATCCGTTCGCCATTTCTTCACGAAGTCATGCTTCACCCCGATTCATGCGCGGCGCGTGCCGGCCGTGCCCGCGGCCCGCGCCGGAAGGCGCTCCGATGACCGCGCCGGCCCGGGCCGGCCGCTACGCCGAGCTCGATTTCTTCCGCGGCCTCGTGCTGCTCGTCATCGTCGTCGACCACATCGGCGGCAGCATCCTGTCGCGCGTCACGCTGCACGCGTACGCGCTGTGCGACGCGGCCGAGGTGTTCGTGTTCCTCGGCGGCTTCGCGACCGCCATTGCGTACAACTCGCTCGCCGAGCGGCACGACGAGGCCGCCGCGCGCCAGCGTTTCATCCGGCGCGCGTTCGAGATCTACCGCGCGTTCCTCGTGACGGCCGGCCTGATGCTGCTGATCACCGCCGCGCTGAACGCGTTCGCGATCGACGGCCCGAACATGCCGACCAACGATCTCGACGGGCTGCTGCACAAGCCGCTCGCCGCGCTGCGCGACATCCTGCTGTTCCGCCGCCAGCCGTACCTCGCGTCGGTGCTGCCGATGTACGCGTTCTTCGCGCTGCTCGTCCCGCTCGCGCTGCCGCTCGCGCGCACGCAGCCGTGGCTGATGCTCGCGTTCAGCGGATCGCTGTGGTACGCGGCGCCGCACGTCGCACGCTTCTTGCCGACCGTCGAAGGGGCGCCGTGGGATTTCAACCCGTTCGCCTGGCAGTTCCTGTTCGTGCTCGGCGTGATCGCGCGCTGCCAACCCGTCTACCAGACCCTCGCGCCGAAGCCGCAGGGCTGGCTGCTGACGGCCGCGGCGCTCGCGATCGTCGCCGCCGGCGCGTACTACCGGCTGCGCATCGAGCCGTTCCCGACCGATCCGTCGATCAAGCAGAACCTCGGTGCGCTGCGGCTCGTGAACTTCCTCGCGATCGCGTGGCTCGCGGCCAAGCTCGTGCACCTCGGCTGGATGAAGAAGGTCGCGCACGCGATGCCGTGGATCGGCACGATCGGCCGGCAGGGGCTGCTGTGCTTCGTCGCGGGCACCGGTATTTCGCTCGCGGTCGATTCGCTGCTCTATCAGGCGACCGAAGGCTATCTCGACGTGCCGCTCGGCCTCACCGCCGACGCCGTCGCGATCGGGCTGCTGTATCTCGTGGCCAAACTCTACGGGCCGCTCGTCGCGCGGCTGCCGTTCCGTTCGCGGCCGTGACGCGCCGCGCCGTCATGCGCCGCTGCTACGATAGCCGGCGCCACTCCTGAAACGATTCGTCATGCGCCGACTCGCCCTCCCGTTCGCCCTCGCCCTAATCGCCGGCGCGATCGCCACCGCCCATGCCACGCCGCCGTCGGCGGCGCCGGCCGCCACGCCGGGGGTATCGCCCGCGCCGCCGGCCGTCCAGACCGCGACGACGCCGTCGACCGCGCAGGAGCCGCCCGTCAATCCGGGCAGCAGCGTCGTGCTGCGCACGTTCCGGTCGGCGTCGCTGAAGCGCGACTGGTCGTACACGGTCTACCTGCCGCCCGGCTACAACCCGGAAGGCGCGCGCTACCCGGTGATGTACCTGCTGCACGGCAACGCGGGCAACGCGAACGACTGGGTCACGCAGGGCCGGCTGCAGGCCACCGCCGACACGCTGATCGAGCGCCGCGACATTCCGCCGGTCGTGATCGTGATGCCGCAGGGCGGCACCGACTGGTACGTCGACCGCAAGGAGAAGATGCAGAGCGCGTTCCTCAACGACCTGCTGCCCGAAGTCGAGGCGCACTTCGCGGTGTCGAACCAGCGCGCGGGCCGCGCGATCGGCGGCGTGTCGATGGGCGGCTTCGGCGCGCTGCGCTTCTCGCTGCTCGAACCGGGGCTGTTCTGCGGCGCGATGCTGCTGAGCCCCGCGATCTATGCGAACGAGCCGCCGCTCAATTCCGCCGCGCGCTACGTCGGCGTGTTCGGCGACCGGCAGTTCGATTCGCGCGTGTGGCACGAGCTGAACTACCCGGCGCTGCTGCGCGGCTATTTCGCGCGCAACTGGCGCGTGCCGATGTTCATCGCGGCCGGCGACGACGACCTGACGATCCAGGCGGAATCGAGCGTGCTGTATACGCACTTGCGCCGCGCGCAGAATCCGGCCGAGCTGCGCATCGTCGACGGCGGGCATACGTGGGACGTCTGGCGCGGGTTGCTCGGGCAGGGGTTGAAGTATGCGCTGGAGTGCGTGAAGTGACGGCCGGCGGCCGTTGCGCCGACCGTTTCGGGCTGGCGGGTCGGTAATCGGCCGACCGCCGTCGAGGGCCGCCGTGCCCGCCGCTCAAAGCCACGTCCCGCCCTGCCGCTCGCTCGGCTCCGTATCGAGCGCATCGAAATCGTGGATCCAGTCCAGGTGATGCAGCACGCGATCGCGGTCGGCCAGACGCGCGTTGCGTGCCTGCGCGGCCGGCCCGTCGGGAAGATGCAGCACGTCGGCTGCCGAGATCGATGCGTATTGCACCTTGCGCGTCCGGCCGCGACGCAGCCGCTCGTAGGCTTCCTGCGCTTCGCGCCAATTGCCCGGGCCGGCCTTCGCCAATTGCGCGGCCAACACCACCGCATCCTCGATCGACTGATTCGCGCCCTGCCCATGATGCGGCACCAGCGCATGCGCGGCATCACCGATCAACGTCACGCGCCCGCGGCTCCATCGGCCGAGCGGCGGACGATGAAACAGCCCCCAGCGCTGGCTGATCGGCACGGCCGTGATCATCTGCACCACCGCCGGATGCCAATTCCGGAACGCACGCAGTTGCTCGCCTTCCTCGGCCGGCATGACCCAGTCGCGCGACGGCCACGGTGACGGATGCCGCTCGACCAGCAGGAAATTCTGGTCGCCGTCGTCGCCGATCGGATAGTGCAACAGATGCCCGTGCGGCCCGATCCAGAACTGGATCGTGTCGGGATCGGGCAGCAGGTCCATGCGCGCGGCCGGCACCACGCCGCGAAAACCCGAACAGCCCGAATACAGCGCATCGTCGTAGCCGAGCATCCAGCGTCGCGTGATCGAACGCGCGCCGTCCGCGCCGATCACGAGATCGGCGTCGACCTGCGTGCCGTTGTCGAACGACAGCGTCACGCGATCGGGGTGTTGCGCGAGGTCGACCAGACGATGGCCGAGATGGATGCGCTCGGGGCCGACCGCCGTCGACAGCACGGCCTGCAGATCCGCGCGATGCACGCCCCAGTACGCGCCGCCGAATTGCCGGCGGTAGTCGGGGGCACCGCGATGACGGCCGATCACCGCGCCGCTGCGCCCGTCGCGATAGACGAGCGCCGGGATGTCCGCGCATACCGCATCGAAGGCCGCGCGCAAGCCCATGCGTTCGTAGAAGCGCGTCGCATTGGCCGACAGCGCGACCGCCGCGCCGACTTCGCGCAATTCAGGGGTCTGCTCGTAGAGTTGCGCGTCGATGCCATGCTCGCGCAAGGCGAGCGCGAGGGTCAGGCCGCCGATGCCGGCGCCGACGATCGCAATCTTCAGGTTCGTCCGCATGATGAAGGTGTCTCCGATAGGCGTATATGAGGTGTGCGACGGGCGCGGCGGTCATGTCGAATGCATGCGCCGTATCGGTATTTTCAGGAGTGGACTTTTATCCTGCAATAAAATGAAATGAATCTGCTTCATCACTGAATGCAATGAACCGGGCCACGCACAACCGATGGAACTGAGCGAGATCGACCTCAACCTGCTGCTGCTTTTCCAGCGGCTGATGCAGGAACGGCGCGTATCGAGCGTCGCCGAGCAAATGAACATGAGCCAGCCGGGCGTCAGCAACGCGCTCGCGAAGCTGCGCCGCCGGCTCGGCGATCCGCTGTTCGTGCGCGGGCCCGGCGGCGTCGTGCCGACGCCGTTCGCGCTGCGTCTCGCGGAACCGGTGTCGCAGGCGCTCGCGACGCTGCACGCGGCGCTGAACCCCGACACCGGCTTCGATCCGCTGCGCGCCACGCGTACGCTGACGATCGGCATGACCGATATCGGCGAAGTCGTGTTCCTGCCCGCGCTGCTCGAACACCTGTCGCATGCGGCGCCGGGCATCGCGCTGAACACCGTGCGCAACACGAGCGTCAACCTCGGCGACGAAATGGCCGACGGCCGCGTCGATCTCGCGATCGGCCTGTTGCCGCAACTGAAGGGCGGGTTCTATCAGCGCCGGCTGTTCGATCAGCGCTACGTATGCCTGTTCCGGCGCGGGCACCCGCTCGAGGGGGCGCCGCTGACGGTCGACGCGTGGCGCGACGCCGAACATCTGGTCGTGGTGTCGGCCGGCACCGGGCATGGGCAAGTGGACGAATGGCTGACGCGGCGCCGCGTGAAACGCCAGGTGCGGCTGACGGTGCCGCATTTCATGAGCGTGGGCTACATCCTGCAGCGCACCGACCTGATCGCGACGGTGCCCGAGCATCTCGCGCTGCAGCTCGCCGCGCCGTTCTCGCTCGGCTGGCGTGCGCTGCCCGTCACGCTGCCCGGCGCGCCGATCCATATGCTGTGGCACACGCGGGTCAATCAGGACGAAGGGAACCGCTGGCTGCGGGATGTGGTGGTGGCGCTGTTCGCGGACACCGGCGCGCGAAGCCGGAAAATCGCGCCTGGTCGGAAGAAATAGTCGCCGTCGCGGCGAGCGCGTTTCACGATGCCGCCCAAATCCGGGCATCATGCATTTCGACTACATTGCCGGAGTGGCGACGGCATCGACGATCGGCCACCTCCCCCCGTCATTCAACCCGCAGGAAATCACGCCATGTCCGTCTCGAACAAATTCGCCGCCGTCACCGGTGCCGGCTCCGGCATCGGTCGCGCCGCGGCCATCGCACTCGCCCAGGCAGGCTTCACCGTCGCGCTGCTCGGGCGTACGGAGGCGTCGCTGCGCGACACGCAGGACGCGATCCGCGCCGCCGGCAGCGACGCCGACGTGTTTCCCGTCGACGTCACCGACGAAGCGTCGGTCGACCACGCGTTCGCGCGGATCGCGCAACGGTTCGGCCGGCTCGATGTGCTGTTCAACAATGCCGGGCGCAACGCCCCGGTCGTGTCCCTCGACGAATACGAACTCGACGTGTGGAACAGCGTCGTCGCGACGAACCTGACCGGCGTCTTCCTGTGCGCGCGGGCTGCGTGGCGGCTGATGAAAACGCAAACGCCGCAGGGCGGCCGAATCATCAACAACGGCTCAATCTCGGCGCACGCGCCGCGCCCCGACACGATCGCGTACACGGCCACCAAGCACGCGGTGACCGGGATCACGAAGTCGCTGGCGCTGGACGGCCGCCGGTACAACATCGCGTGCGGCCAGATCGACATCGGCAACGCCGCGACGTCGCTCACGGAACGGATGACGCAAGGCGTCCCGCAAGCGGACGGCAGCCTGGCGCCCGAGGCGCGGATGGACGTGGTGCATGTCGCGAATGCGGTCGTCCAGATGGCGAATCTGCCGCTCGATACCAACATCCTCAACATGACGATCATGGCGACTGCGATGCCGTTCGTCGGGCGCGGATAGCGCGCATGGCAGCCAGTGCCGGGAGACGGCGTTCACACACTGGCTGCTACCCGATCACTCCGTCGCAACGACGCCGCATGCAAGCCCATTCACGACGCAGATTCAGTGCGGCAGGCTGATCGCCTGCCGCTCGTCCTCGAGCAGTTGCGTCAGCGAAGCGTGCAACCGTTCGAGGCTGCGCGGCGGTAGTGCGAAGCTTGCCCAGCCAAGCCCGCTATGACGCAGTAACAGCACCACGCCGCCCTGCATCGGATGGCGCTCGGCGTACCAGCAAGGGTCCATTTCCGTCACGAATTGCTGCGTGTGCGGCGCACGTTCCGGCACGGCAGGCTGCATCGACGCGCGCAGCAAGCTCAAGTACTGGATGACTGCATCCACATCTTCCGGATCGAGCACGGCCGCGCCCCGTTCGATCGACATCAGCACCACGAGCTTGCCGCGCTCCTCGATCATCTTGATGCTCAACGGTTGTGTCATTTTTGTCGTCCTTGCCGGAATTACGCGATCCAATTATCGATCTCGGTACACGTGAACCGGCTGAAGATTCGTGATCCGCGCATGAATCTTTTTTTAGAAAACGCTAGAAGAGCGCGCCGCTTCATCGATTACTTCATCGATTACGTGGTCGGCTTCTGTCGCATGCCCGGCCGCGCCGCCACGCAGCTTGTCCGGCCGGCTATTAAAACTTGTTTCATCTTTTTTGCGACCGGCTGTTAGTAGCCGCTCCGCAGAATGCGCTCATCGGTTGCGCATCGGGTTTTTCCCGACGACACGCACATCCGGCTCTTCTTCACGACGATATTGAACGGAGCAGCACCTCATGCTGAAAATTGTCCGGCTCGCGCTCGCCCGGCCCTATACGTTCGTCGTACTGGCGCTGCTGATCCTGATCGCGGGCCCGCTCGCGGCCGTTCGAACGCCGATCGACATCTTCCCGGACATCCGCATCCCGGTAATCAGCGTCGTCTGGAACTACGCGGGCCTGCAGCCGGACGACATGTCCGGACGTGTGATCACGTACTACGAGCGCACGCTCGGCACGACGGTCAACGATGTCCAGCATATCGAGTCGCAATCGTTCCGCGGCTACGGCATCGTGAAGATCTTCTTCCAGCCGACCGTCGATATCCGCACGGCGACCGCGCAGGTCACGTCGATCTCGCAGACCGTGCTCAAGCAGATGCCGCCCGGCACCACGCCGCCGCAGATCCTCAACTACAACGCGTCGACCGTGCCCGTGCTGCAGATCGCGCTGACCAGCAACACGCTCGACGAACAAAAGCTCGAGGATTACGCGGTCAACTTCATTCGACCGCAACTGCTGTCGGTGCCGGGTGTCGCGATTCCGACGCCGTACGGCGGCAAGGCGCGCGAAGTGCAGATCGACCTCGACCCGCAGGCGCTGCAATCGAAGGGGTTGTCCGCGCAGGACGTCGCGCACGCGCTCGCGCAGCAGAACCAGATCATCCCGGCCGGCACGCAGAAGATCGGCCGCTTCGAATACAACATCAAGCTCAACAACAGCCCGCTCTCGCTCGACGCGTTGAACGACCTACCGATCAAGTCGGTCGACGGCACGACGATTTACATCCGCGACGTCGCGCACGTGCGCGATGGCTACCCGCCGCAGGGCAACATCGTGCGCGTGGACGGCCACCGCGCGGTGCTGATGAGTATCCTGAAGAACGGCTCGGCATCGACGCTCGACATCATCGCCGGCGTGAAGGCGAAGCTGCCGCTGGTCGAACAGACGCTGCCGCCGGGCCTGAAGCTCGTCACGATGGGCGACCAGTCGACCTTCGTGAACGGCGCCGTCAGCGGCGTGGCGCGCGAGGGCATCATCGCCGCCGCGCTGACCTCGCTGATGATCCTGCTGTTCCTCGGCTCGTGGCGCTCGACGCTGATCATCGCCGCGTCGATCCCGCTGGCCGTGCTCTCGGCAATCGCGCTGCTGGCGGCCACCGGCGAAACGCTCAACGTGATGACGCTCGGCGGCCTCGCGCTCGCGGTCGGGATCCTGGTCGACGATGCGACGGTGACGATCGAGAACGTGAACTGGCACCTCGAACAGGGCAAGGACACGCGCACCGCGATCGTCGACGGCGCGAAGCAGATCGTGATGCCCGCGCTCGTCTCGCTGCTGTGCATCTGCATCGTGTTCGTGCCGATGCTGATGCTCGACGGCATCTCGCGCTTTCTGTTCGTGCCGATGGCCAAGGCGGTGATCTTCTCGATGGCGTCGTCGTTCGTGCTGTCGCGCACCTTCGTGCCGATGCTCGCGCAATACCTGCTCAAGCCGCACGCATCGGCCGGTCACGCGTCGGGCGAACTGGCCGCGATCATGGATCCGCACGCGGGCCATGCCGGCGCGCACGACGTCCCGACGTCGCGCAATCCGCTGGTGCGCTTCCAGCGCGCCTTCGAGCGCCGCTTCGAATCCGTGCGCGCGTCGTACCGGATCCTGCTCGGCCTCGCGCTCACGCGCCGCAAGCCGTTCGTCGTCGCCTTCCTCGGCATCGTGGCGGCGTCCTTCCTGCTCGCGCCGTGGCTCGGCCGCAATTTCTTTCCGACCATCGATTCCGGCGAGATCGCGCTGCACGTGCGTGCGCCGGTCGGCACGCGTGTCGAGGAAACCGCCGCCGAGCTCGACCGCATCGAGAACACGATTCGCGGCGTGATCCCGCCCGCGCAGTTGCGCGAAGTGATCGACAACATCGGCTTGCCGAACAGCGGGATCAACCTGACCTACAACAACAGCGGCACGCTCGGGCCGCAGGACGGCGACATCCTGATCTCGCTGTCGCACGATCACGCGCCGACCGCCGACTACGTGCACACGCTGCGCGAACGCCTGCCGCGCGCCTATCCGGGCACCACGTTCTCGTTCCTGCCCGCCGACATCGTCAGCCAGATCCTCAACTTCGGCGCACCGGCGCCGGTCGACCTGCAGGTGGCCGGCCCGAACCAGCAGGCCAATCTCGCTTATGCGCGCGAGCTGTACCGCAAGCTGCGGCTGATCGCCGGCATCGCCGATCCGCGCATCCAGCAGGCCAGCACCTATCCGCAGTTCACGGTGACGGTCGATCGCACGCGCGCCGACCAGCTCGGCATCACCGAGCAGGACGTGACGAACTCGGTGGTCGCGACGCTGGCCGGCACCAGCCAGGTCGACCCGACCTACTGGCTCAACCCGCACAACGGCGTGTCCTATCCGATCGTCGCGCAAACGCCGCAGTACAGGATGACCACGCTGTCGGCGCTGCAGAACCTGCCGGTCACGGGCGCGAACGGCCAGTCCCAGTTGCTGGGCGGTCTGGCCACGATCACGCGTGGCGTCGGCAACGCGGTGGTGTCGCACTACAACATCGAACCGCTGTTCGACATCTACGCGACCACCCAGGGCCGCGACCTCGGCGCGGTCGCGGCCGACATCGACGGCATCGTCAAGGCCACCGCGAAGGATCTGCCCAAGGGCTCGACCGTCACGCTGCGCGGCCAGGTGCAGACCATGAACGGCGCGTTCGCCGGCCTGCTGCTCGGCCTCGTGGGCGCGATCGTGCTGATCTACCTGCTGATCGTCGTGAACTTCCATTCGTGGGCCGACGCATTCGTGATCGTCTCGGCGCTGCCGGCGGCGCTGGCCGGCATCGTCTGGATGCTGTTCACCACGCATACGCCGCTGTCGGTGCCGGCGCTGACCGGTGCGATCCTGTGCATGGGCGTGGCCACCGCCAACTCGATTCTCGTCGTCAGTTTCGCGCGCGAACGGCTGGCCGACACCGGTAACGCGCTGGCGTCCGCGCTCGAAGCCGGTTTCACGCGTTTCCGCCCGGTGCTGATGACCGCGCTCGCGATGATCATCGGCATGGCGCCGATGGCGCTCGGCCTCGGCGACGGCGGCGAACAGAACGCGCCGCTCGGCCGCGCGGTGATCGGCGGCCTCGCGTGCGCGACGATCGCGACGCTGTTCTTCGTTCCCGTCGTGTTCAGCCTCGTGCATCGGCGCGACGCGCTGAAGCACGACGCTTCCCGCGCTTCCTCCCTTTCCGCGTCCGGAGCTTCCCATGTCCACTGAGATCGATATCAAGTCGCCGAAACGGCTGCCCAACCTCAAGCTCGTCGCCACGCTCACCGCGCTGATCGCGGTCGGCGTCGTGGCGACCGGCATCGTCGGCCGCGCGCACGCGAAACAGGACATGACGACCTGGTCCGCCGAACAGGCGGTGCCGACCGTGGTCGCGTATCCGCCGTCGGCCGGCCGCGACGGCGCGACGCTCGTGCTGCCCGGCCATCTGTCCGCATTCGAGAGCGCGCCGATCCATGCACGGGTGTCGGGCTACCTGCATGCGTGGTACACCGATATCGGCGCGCACGTGAAGTCGGGGCAATTGCTCGCGCTGATCGATACGCCCGAACTCGACCAGCAACTGCAGCAGGCGCGTGCCGACCTGCAAAGCTCGCTCGCCAACGAGAAGCTGGCCGCGTCCACGGCCGCGCGCTGGACCAGGATGCTCGCGCAGGATTCGGTATCGCAGCAGGAAACCGACGAGAAGACCAGCGACCTCGCGGCCAAGCAGGCGATCGTCGCGGCCAACGAGGCCAACGTGCGGCGCCTCGACGCGCTGGAGGCGTTCAAGCGCATCGTCGCGCCGTTCGACGGCGTCGTCACCGCGCGCAAGACCGACATCGGCCAGTTGATCTCGGCCGGCGGCGGCGCCGGTCCGGAGCTGTTTGCGGTGTCCGACGTCCACCGGATGCGCGTCTACGTGAGCGTGCCGCAGAACGAGGCCGCCGCGATCCGGCCCGGCATGACGGCCACGCTGACCGTGCCCGAGCATCCGGGCGAGACCTTCCGGGCGACGCTCGCCGACACCGACGATTCGATCGCCGATTCGACCGGCACGCTGCTCGTCCAGCTGATGGTCGACAACCGCGACGGCAAGCTGATCCCCGGCGAATACACCGAAGTACATTTCGCGCTGCCGGCCGGCAGCACCCACGTGCTGACGATTCCGGCCAGCTCGTTGATCTTCCGGCAGGCCGGCCTGCAGGTCGCCGTGGTCGGCAAGGACGATCGCGCGGTATTCAAGCCCGTGACGATCGCGACCGATCTCGGCACGCACGTGCAGATCGCGACCGGCCTCGCGCCGGACGATCGCGTGATCGACAACCCGCCCGATTCGCTGGCCGACGGCGACCCGGTCAGGCTCGCGACGCCGGCCCGCACCGTTGCGTCGGCCGCGCGCGATACGGAGCGTACGCATGGCTAACCGGCTTCGGCTTTGCGCGATGCTCGCCGGCGTCGCGTTCCTCTGCGCGTGCTCGTTCGCGCCCGCCTATCACGCGCCGCAAACGGCGCTGCCGGACAGCTTCAAGGAAGCCGGCGGCTGGCAGGCCGCGAGGCCGTCCGACCGCATCGCGCGCGACGGCTGGTGGAAGGCGTTCCGCGATCCCGTGCTCGACCGGCTCGAAGCACGGGTAGCCGCGGCCAATCCCGACGTGGCCGCGGCCGTGGCCCGTCACGACGAAGCGGCCGCGCTGTTCGATCAGGCGCGCTCGGGGCTGTTCCCGACCATCGGCCTCGGCGCGCAGGTCTCGAGCAACCGCCAATCGGCCACGCGGCCGCTGCGCGGCGCGAATCAGCCGAACGTCTATGGCGACAACACACTCGACGCCGGCTTCGACTACGACCTCGACTTGTGGGGGAAAGTCCGCAACGAAGTCGCGGCCGGGCGCGCCGACGCACAGGCCAGCGCCGACGATCTCGCGTCGGTGCGGCTGAGCCTGCAGGCCAGCCTCGCCAGCGCGTACTTCAGCCTGCGCGGGCTCGACCAGCAGCAACAGCTGCTGGCCGACACGATCGATACCTACCGGCGCGCGCTGCGCCTGACGATGAGCCGGCACGCGGGCGGCATCGCGTCCGATCTCGACGTGTCGCGCGCGCAGACGCAGCTCGATTCGGCCCGCGCGTCGGCCGAGGACGTACGGGCGCGTCGCGCGCTTGACGAGCACGCGATCGCGACGCTCACGGGTGTACCCGCGTCGTCGTTCTCATTGACGCCGGACGTCAACGCCGTGTATCTGCCGACGATCCCGACCGGTATTCCCGCGACGCTGCTGCAGCGGCGTCCCGACGTCGCGGCCGCCGAGCGGCGCATGGCCGCCGCCAACGCGAAGATCGGCGTGGTGCGCGCGGCGTTCTTCCCCGACGTCACGCTCGGGCTGGTCGGCGGGTACCAGAGCTCTGGCCTCGGCCACTGGCTCCGCGCGCCGAACGAGATCTGGTCGATCGGGCCCAGCCTCGCGCTGACGCTGTTCGACGGCGGCCGGCGCCAGGCGCTCACCGACCAGGCGCGCGCACAGCTTGCCGAGAACGGCGCGAAATACCGCGCGGTGGTGCTCGATGCATGCCGGCAGGTAGAAGACAACCTCGCACTCACGCACCACCTCGGCGACGAAGCCGATCGCGAGCAGGAAGCACTCGACGCGGCCGAACGCACGTTGCAGTTGTCGATGTCGCGCTATCGGGACGGCGTCGTCAGCTATCTCGACGTCGTGACGGCGCAGGCCACCGAACTCGATACGAAGATCGCGATGCTGGCGTTGAACACGCGCCGGCAACTGGCGGCGGTGGGATTGATCGCCGCGCTGGGCGGCGGATGGTCGACCGATGAAGCCGCATCCGGTACGCAAGCACTGGCCGCGACGCCGGCCCGTTCAGCGAACTGATTCCCTTGCGACACGGACGAGGCGTGTCGTATTTCAAGGCACCCGTCGCGATGACGGGTGCCGTTTTTTTGCGTCGGCCCGACCGCTCGGAACCTGTGACGGATGCCGGCCGCAATCACGGCCCGACGATCATTGCCCAATGCGGCCAGGTTGAAGATTCCCGCGTGGCCGAGCACCGCGCGCCGATGCATGAATTTCTTTTCACGTTGCGTATGCCGATCCGCTAATGTCCATGCCCCATGCTTGTCCTCAACCGTGCGCGACGCCGACGCGCCGCGCCGGTGGATGACCCCGTTCAATCATCATGAGGACTCCAGAAATGAAAACCGCCAACGTCATCGCCGCCGCGTTGCTCGCCGCAATCGGCATGCTGTCCGTTCCCGCGTTTGCACTGACCGGCAGCCGGCCGATGCAGATCTCCCCGGCCGCCACCAAGGACGGCGTGCCAGGCACTCAGGCTGCCGGCCAGTGGGTGCCACCCTACGGCCAGCCGATCCACGAAAAGACCCGCGCCGAGGTCGATGCCGAGCTCGTGCACGCCGAACAGGACGGGCAGCTCAAGTACCTGAACTCGACGCTCTATTCGCATTGATGCGCGCGACCGTGCGGCCGGGCGTGGTGCCCGGCTCACGCCGGCAGCGCCGCCGCCCGTCCACCGAACTGCTCACCCTCCATGAAACTTCGTCCGTTTCTCGCTCGTTCCGCCCGTATCGCACTCGTCGCGATGGCTGTCAGCGTCATGTTGTCCGGGTGCGCCTCCGCGCGGCCCGACGGCCCCGGCGATTGTGTCGGCCCGCCCGACTTCTGCGTGCCGTTCTTCGGCTCGTAAACGAACATGACGAGCGCGCTGCCATCGGCAAGGCGCCCGTCATGCTCATTGCGCGGTGGGAACCGCGCGTTCATGCATCCGGCGGCGTCACGTGGTGCCGTAGCGGCTCACCGTATCGATTCGAACGTCGGTCAGATCAGTCATGGTGCGATTGTGTGCTGGATCTGTCCGCGCGATGCGACGCGAGATTGTGCTCGGCATCGATCGCACGATCACTATGTTCGGCTTTGGCGTGCGCGAGCGTCACATCGGCGATCGCAAGCCCGGTTCCCTGCACCTTCGCGAACGCCGGCAGCGATGAACACGCCAGCGCGATCAGTCCAGCCGTCATGATGGTCGATTTCATTGCCTTACCCCAGTGCGCACCGCGCGGTGCGCGGCATCGAATGATCCATCGCTCGACGATACGCCGCTACGCCTAACCATCCGGGAGCACGCGCATGAAGGATTCTTTAACTTTCAATGCACGCGGCAGCCCATGCATGGGCCGATCCGGGTTTGCCTAAAACATGTTTCATCCTCGCGCTGCTGTTTGGATAGTCCGCTGTCCCCAATCTTCATCTTGCGGCCGACGCAGGCATCCTGCCGTGCGGCCCCTATTCAACGCTATCCAGGAGCCGAAGATGCATCATCCCGCCCGTTACCTCGTCTGCGCCGCCATGCTCGCATCGAGCGTATCCGCGCATGCCGAGACGAAGCTCACGTCGGCGCAATGCCATGACTATCCGTTCGTGCACACGAATGGTCAGGTCTCCCACCGACAGCTCGTCAACGAACTGAATGAGCTGGAATCCGTCGGCTACAACCCGTCGTCCGGAGACGAGAGCAGCTATCCCGACGATATCGATTCGGCGCAGGCGCGCCTGATGCAGAAGTACCGGCACGATTGTGCCGGGGCGGCCAATACCGTCGCGTCGAGCGGTAACTGAATTGTCCCGGGGAAACCCTTCTGCGAGTTTGCGCGCGGGCCATGCGGCCGCGCGCGTTTTTGGGGTTGATGCTTCACGACCGGCTCGCCAGTATCGCCTTTCGTCCGTCGACGGACTCGTACGCCATGGCGTCCTCGATCAGATCGAAGCTGAATTCCTGACCGACACGCGTTCTGAACACGAGATTGCCGATCACGCTCTCGAGCGCATTCAGCGCAGCCACCAGCCTTTCATGTTCTCTCACCGTGCGGCTCTCGAAATTGCTGAAACGCTGCATCGATAGATCTTTCATCATGAAGAGCGGCGCCGACACGGGAAACGGAACGGATCCGGCCATCGTGCCGTAAAAATATACCGACGAGCGCATCGGCAGACAGGTTGCCAACTGGCCGGTCAGTGCACCGCCCACCCCATCGAATACGGCCGTCGTTCCAAGCTCCAATGACAGCTTTCCAAGTGTGTCGGTAAAGTCTTCATCGGCGCGCACGATATGCTCGACACCATCGCGTTGCAGAGCCTCCTGCGCAGCCTGGCTCCTCACCATGGAGATGACCGGCATATTTCGCTGACGAGCGAATGCCGCGAGCGCCAGCCCGGTTGCCGAGTTCCCCGCCGTGACAATCACGCCGTGGTGCCCGGCCTCGCTAATCGTGTCGAGAAACGCGTAGGCCGTGATCACGTTCACGAGCGATCCGCAATAGTCCCGTGCGCTGACGTGTTCGGGCAAGATCAGGCAACTCGTATACGGCACCTGGGCTTTTTCGCACCAAAGGCCGATGTTGTACGCGCTACGGTTCAGCGAGCGGTAGACAGCGACGCGTCTACCCATATAACGCTCTGGTACGCCGACACCCGTCGCCACCACCGTCCCCGCGCCGGAAGCGCCCCATACGCCGTGCTGGCTTGCGGGCAGCGCTCTGCCATCCTCGGCCCGCATACGCAAAAATATCTTGTCGCCATGGTTGATTGCAGATGCCTCCATGTCGATCAGCACATGGCCTGATTCCGGCCGGCTCGGCGGCCGGATATCGCGAACTTCCAACGAGCGCTCAGCGGTAACACAAATCGCTTTCATGACGCGTTTCTCCAGCGGTAAACAGCGATGACGGTAACTGCACAGGCGGTAACTTAAACAAGTCCGCCTGTTGCCGAAACGCAGTCTGCCGGCATACCATCGATTCCAATACAGAATGGATCGATACGAACACTCATGGATCGTCTGGATGCAATTCGCCTGTTTGTTCGACTCGTCGAATGTGGCAGTTTTTCCGCCGTAGGGCGAGAGGAAGGCATTGGACAACCAACCGTAAGCAAGCAGATTGCCGCGCTGGAGCAGTATCTCGGCGCTCAGCTGGTGTTGCGAACGTCGCGTCAGGTGGTGATCACCGCGGCGGGCCAGGCGTTCTATGAGTCGGCCAAGCGATGGATGGACGACTTCGATTCGCTGGAGTCATCGGTGGGGACGCGACAGCAATCCCCACAAGGACTGGTCAGATTGACGACGGCGCCTGCCTACGGCCGCCTATGCGTGACGCCACTACTTCCCGGCTTCTTTCGACAATATCCGGGCGTTGCGCTCGAATTATCCGTATCCGAGCGACCGGTCGACCTGGTCGGGGAAGGACTGGATCTGGCGATCCGCCATGGGCCATTGGTGGATTCCTCGCTGACAGCGAGAAAACTATCGGAGACGGAATCGCTGCTCGTGGCCAGTCCGGGCTATATCGCGGCGAAAGGCAGGCCTGACCGGCTGGCCGATCTGGACGGACATACAGGCGTCGTCTTCGCTCGAAACCATCAGCGCCGCCCTTGGCGCTTCAAGGTCGGGCAGGAAACCGTTCATCGCGTTCCGCAGGGGTCTTTCTTTACGGGTGACGCAGAGCAGGTGCGCGCCGCGGTACTGCACGGGCTCGGCATTGCCCAGGCGCCACGATGGCTTTTCGGAGCGGAAATCGATACCGGACAAGTCGAGGTCCTCCTGCCCGAGTTTCAGCCTGAACGCATGGCAACCCACCTCGTCTATCCCGCCGGTCGACGCGTACCGACGCGAGTCAGGGTGGTGATCGATTATCTGATGTCGGCACTCGGCCCCCCCTCTACCTGAACCGGGCGCAACCGGTCGCGCGTAACGGCTTGTCACTACCTACCTCTTCATACCTCGATCCCAAGGCGTCTCGTTGCCGAACGCTGCAGTCAGGTAGTCAACGAACCGTCGAACTTTGAGCGGGATGCGCCGAGCACTCGGGTAGACCGCCTGTATCGTCAACTCGGTTGCTCGGTAATTTGGCAGTAGCGCGACGAGCTCGCCACGTCGAGCCGCCGTGCATGAAGCAGATCACGCGGCTTACGCGGCATTCCATGCCGCGCGCATACTCACTCTTCGTGCGGAATGCCTTCGATCGGACACTCCGGCGTGCCGGGGGTGGCGCGCGTGAGCGATTCGACACGGCGACGCGTGGCGTCGGGATCCGCAATCCAGTCGCGATAGAAGCCGAACGGACATTCGGCGACGCCATTCGCGCCGTCACCGGAATTGATCGTGCCGGTATAACCGCGATGCAGCAGCTTGTACAGATGGTTCTGCGACTGCATGTTACGCCGCGCATCGCGAATCATGCCGAGCGACAGCTCCGCATACTGCACGCCCATTTCCTCCTCGCCGCACTCGCCGAGCGTGCGCCCGTCGAACCCGACGATCGCCGAATGGCCGAAGTACGAATACACGCCGTCCCAGCCCGTGGCGTTGGCCACGGCCACGTAAGTGTTGTTCATCCACGCCATGGCCTTCGCGACCATCACCTGCTGCTCTTTCGCCGGATACATATAGCCCTGGCAGCGCACGATCAGCTCCGCGCCATTCATCGCGCAGTCGCGCCAGATCTCCGGATAATTGCCGTCATCGCAGATGATGAGGCTGATCTTGATGCCCTTCGGCCCGTCCGTCACATAGGTGCGGTCGCCCGGATACCAGCCTTCGATCGGCGTCCACGGCATGATCTTGCGATACTTCTGCACGATCTCGCCACGATTGTCGATCAGCACGAGCGTGTTGTACGGCACCTTGCGCGGATGCGCTTCATGGCGCTCGCCCGTGATCGAGAACACGCCCCACACGTTGGCCTTGCGGCACGCCGCCGCGAAAATGTCCGTCTCTTCGCCGGGAATCGCGGACGCCGTGTCGAACATCTCCTGGCGGTCGTACATGATGCCGTGCGTGGAATACTCGGGAAACACCACGAGATCCATGCCCGGCAAACCCTGCTTCATGCCGACCACCATGTCGGCGATACGGCGCGCGTTGTCGAGCACCTCCGCCTTCGTGTGCAGACGCGGCATCTTGTAGTTGACCACCGCGACGCCCACGCAGTCGCGGCTACTCGAAATATCACCATGTCGCATGACGTATCCTCCTTGAACGCGTTGACGCCACGCGCGACGGCCGCTGCTTCCGCGCATCGGCTCGCGCGCGGCACACCTTAGTGGCTGATCATCCACGGCCGTCCCGCCGGCCGCTTGAGGCCGTCCGACGCCGTGCCTGCGCGCGTCGCCGCGCCGCCCGAGCAGCAACTGCAACCCGCGCGATGGCGCAGCGGCGGCCCGTCGCCGGACTGACGCGGCGCGTGCGCGGCACGCTCGTTGGTCGCGTGTGCGGCGCGGCGCGCGCCCCCCATCAGCGCCAGTGACGGCGCGCTGATGACGCGCCCGCCTTCGGCGCCGCAGTCGGGACAGCGGCACGGCTTCTCGCGGTCCGCGATGCGACGCATGACGGAGAACGGCCCGCAGCTCGCGCATTCGAAGTCGTAGATTGGCATGACGGCCTCCTTTTCCTGCGTTATTTCAGTGTGTCGGTCACGCGTTCGCGAGATCCGGCGAACACGGCAGATCCACGCCGCCCTGGATGTGCCGGATCGGGCCGTCAGCATTCGGGCGAATGTCGAAGTCGAAGATCTGCGTGGGCAGCCACAAGGTCGCACACGCGTTCGGAATGTCCACCACGCCGCTGATATGCCCCTGCACCGGCGCACAGCCAAGCAGCGAATACGCTTGCGCGCCCGAATAGCCGAATTTCTTCAGATACTCGATGGCGTTCAGACACGCCTGGCGATACGCGGTGGTGACGTCGAGATAATGCTGGCCACCCTGCTCGTCGACGGAAATGCCCTCGAAAATGAGGTAATCGTTATAGGTCGGCGTGATCGGGCTCGGCTGAAAGACGGGATTGCGAATACCGTATTTCGCCATGCCGCCCTTGATCAGATTCACGCGCATATGCACCCAGCCGGCCATTTCGATCGCGCCGCAGAACGTGATCTCGCCGTCGCCCTGGCTGAAGTGCAGGTCGCCGACCGACAGGCCTGCGCCATCCACATAGACCGGGAAAAAAACCTTCGAGCCGCGCGACAGATCCTTGATGTCGCAATTGCCGCCATGCTCGCGCGGCGGCACCGTGCGTGCGCCCTGCGCGGCGGCCTGGTCGCGCGCGTCGCCCGCGAGCTTGCCCATGTGCGCGGTGGCCGCGAACGGCGGATTCGCGAGCGGCGGCACGCGATCGGGCGCGGTGGCGATCAGGCCGGTTTCGCGCGCGTTCCAGGTCTCCAGCAGTGTCGGGTCGGGCAGGCAGCCGATCAGGCCCGGGTGAATCAGGCCCGCGAAATTCACGCCGGGAATATGGCGCGAGCGCGTATAGACGCCGTGAAAATCCCAGATCGATTTTTGCGCGCTGGGGAAATGATCGGTGAGAAACCCGCCGCCGTTGGTCTTCGAAAAGAAGCCGTTGAAGCCCCACTGACTATCGGCCTTCGCGCCGATGTCGAGCAGGTCGACCACCAGCAGGTCGCCGGGCTCCGCGCCGTGCACGCCTACCGGGCCGGACAGAAAGTGCACGATCGACAGGTCGATGTCGCGCACGTCGTCGGCGCTGTCGTCGTTCTTGATGAAGCCGCCGGTC
This sequence comes from Burkholderia sp. A2, assembly GCF_001729305.1. Taxonomy (NCBI): domain Bacteria; kingdom Pseudomonadati; phylum Pseudomonadota; class Betaproteobacteria; order Burkholderiales; family Burkholderiaceae; genus Burkholderia; species Burkholderia sp. A2. The sequence goes on from NZ_LZXX01000086.1 coordinate 198,512, forward strand.
CAGTCGTAGGTTTCGAGGATGAAATCGTCGCCGGGCTTGACCCAGCAGGCCATCGGAATGTCGGGGTGCCAGCGGTTGTGCACCTGTTCGTTTTCGTAGGCGGACTGGTTCAGATCGACCTTGATGAGAGTCTCGGGCATGGCGTTCACTCCTGGTTCGCGGATTGACATACGGCGCGGCGCGCGAACGCCGCGTCGCGCTCAGACGGACAGATATTCGCGGATGCGGTCGGTGTCGCCCGCATCGCGCGTACTTTGGTGCACGAAGCGCCCGCCCTCGATCACGAACAGGCGGTCGGCCACATCGAGCGCGAAGCTCAACACCTGCTCCGACACGACGATGGCGATATTGCGGCTCGTGCGAATCTGGTTGAGCGCCTTGGCGATGTCCTTGATGACGGACGGCTGGATGCCTTCGGTCGGCTCGTCGAGCAGCAGCACTTTCGGGTCGGTCGCGAGCGCGCGCGCAATCGCGAGTTGCTGTTGCTGACCGCCCGACAGATTGCCGCCCTTGCGCTTTCTCATGTCGAACAGCACGGGAAACAACGCGTAAAGTTCGTCGGGCACGCGCTGGCTCTGCGCGTTTTCGAGGCCCGTCCGAATGTTTTCCTCGACGGTCAGCGACGCGAAAATCTGCCGCCCTTGCGGCACGTAGCCGATGCCTTTCGATACGCGGCGGTAGCTCTCGTCCTTCGAGACGTCCGCGCCGGCCACGCGCACCGTGCCGCGATGGGCGGGCAGCATGCCGATCAGCGCCTTGAACAGCGTGGTCTTGCCCATGCCGTTGCGGCCCATCACGGCCACGCTTTCGCCTTGCGCAACGGAAAAGCCGATGCCGTGCAGCACCTCGCTCTGGCCGTAGCTGACGACGAGATCGTCGACTTCCAGCATGATGTGTTCTCCGTGTTGTCGTTCGGTTGCCGGCTCAGTGGCCCAGGTAGACGTCGATCACGCGCGGATCGGCCTGCACCTGCGCCATCGGTCCTTCCGCGAGGATCTTCCCCTGATGCATGACCGTGACCTTGTGCGCGATGCGCTCCACGAAAGCCATGTCGTGTTCGATCACGATCATTGAGCGGTTGCGGCAGATGCGGTCGAGCAGATCGGCGGTCAGCTCGCGCTCGCGCACGCTCATGCCTGCGATCGGTTCGTCGAGCATCAGCAGCTCGGGGTCCTGCATCAGCAGCATCCCGATTTCCAGCCACTGTTTCTGGCCGTGCGAAAGCAGCCCCGCTTCCAGATGGAGCGCGCCGGCGAGGCCGATTTCATCGGCCACGTCGCGCACGCGATCGGCCACGTCGGCATCCTCGCGATACGCGAGCGCGCCGAACACGCTGCGTCCGCGCGGAAACGACACTTCGAGGTTCTGCGCCACGCTCAGGTTTTCGTAAATCGACGGCGTCTGGAACTTGCGGCCAATCCCTTTACGCACGCGGCGGAATTCCGCGAGATTCGTGATTTCCTCGTTGCGGAACTTGATGCTGCCCGCCGTTTCCTTCGTCTTGCCGCAGATGAGATCGAGCAGCGTGGTCTTGCCCGCGCCGTTCGGGCCGATCACCACGCGCAGCTCGCCGCGCTCGAGATAGAGATTCAGCGAATCGATCGCCTTGAAGCCGTCGAACGACACGGTCAGGTCTTCGATCGCGAGCAGAAAGTCGGTATTGCTCATGCTTCACGCCTCCTCGTTCGCCGCGCCGAGCAGCCGCCGCACGCGCGGGCGCACATGCTCGTCGTAGAGACCCGCCAGCCCGTTCGGAAACACCATCACCACGCCGATGAACATCGCCGCCATCAGATAGAGCCAGAGGTTCGGAAAGCTCTCCGAAAACCAGCTCTTGCCGAGATTGACGAGAATCGCGCCGTATACCGCGCCGACCAGCGACATGCGCCCGCCGACGGCCGCATAGATCACCATCTCGATCGACGGCACGATGCCGACGAACGACGGCGACATGAAGCCCACCTGCAGCGTGAACATCGCACCGCCGATGGCCGCGAGCATCGCCGCGAGACAGAACGCGAACACCTTGAACATGGCGACGTCGTAGCCCGAGAAGCGCACGCGGTCTTCCTTGTCGCGCATCGCGAGCAGCAGCGTGCCGAGCTTGCTGCGCTGAACCCAGCGGCACGCGAGCAACGCGCCGATCAGCAACGCGGCGTTCACGAAATACAGCACGAGCTTCGCGTGATCGGTGCGGATGTCCCAGCCGAGCAGCGTGCGCAGGTCGGTGATGCCGTTCACGCCGCCCGTATAGCCTTGCTGGCCGATGATCAGCACCGAGAGAATCAGCGCGACCGCCTGCGTGATGATCGCGAAGTACACGCCGCCCACGCGCCGCTTGAACATCGCGTAGCCGATCACGAAGGCGAGCGCGGTCGGCACGACGAGCACCGCGAGTATCGAGAACGGCAACGAGTGAAACGGCTTCCACCATGCGGGCAGCGCGGTGAGCTGGTTCCAGTCCATGAAATCGGGAATGCCCGGCGTGGTCTGCGTGCGCGTGGCGGCCGGATCGGACGCCTCGAGCTTGAGAAACATCGCCATCGCGTAACCGCCGAGGCCGAAGAACACGCCCTGGCCGAGACTGAGCACACCGCCGTAACCCCACGCGATCACGAGGCCGATCGCCACGAACGCGTAGGTCAGGTACTTGCCCATCAGGTTCAGGCGGAACGTGTCGAGCGCGAGCGGAAACACGACCACGATCAGCAGCGCGAGCAGCACGATGCCCGCGTAGCCTGACGCATCGAGTCGCGCCGCGCGCACGCGCCAGCCGGCCGGCGGCACGCCCGGGCCGGATCGCGGGGATACGCCGCCCGCCGCGGATTGGATGGGTTCCATGTCCGTCTCTCCAGTCGAATGAAGCTGTAAATGAGGCGTGGGGATGAACGCGCGCTTAAACTCGCCGCACCTTCGACGCAAACAGGCCCTGAGGACGCAGCATCAGAATCACCACGACGGTGAGTAGCGTGAGCACGCGCGCAATCGAGCCCGACAGAAAGAACTCGCTGATCGACTGCATCTGCGCGATGCCGAACGCCGACGCGACGGTACCGAGCAGGCTCGCCGCGCCGCCAAACGTCACGACGAGAAACGAATCGACGATATAGAGCGAGCCGCTCGTCGGTCCCGTCGAGCCGATCGCCGTGAAGGCCGCGCCCGCGACGCCCGCGATCCCGCAGCCGATCGCAAACGTCATGCGGTCGGTGCGCCGCGTGTTGATGCCCGCCGCGTTCGCCATCGGCCGGTTCGCGACCGTGGCGCGCACGCGCAAGCCCCAGCGCGACCGATAGAGCGCGAGCAGCAGGCCGCCCGTCATCAGCAGCGCGAGGCCCATCACGAACATGCCGCTTACCGGAATGTCGAGGCCGGGCGTGGGCTCCCACGAACCCATCAGCCAGTCGGGCAGCGCCGGGCTCACTTCCTTCGGCCCGAAGGTCGAGCGGAACACCTGCTGCATGCCGAGGCTCAGGCCCCACGTGGCGAGCAGCGTGTCGAGCGGGCGCTTGTAGAGATGGCGGATCAGCGCCCATTCGGCGAGCCAGCCCGCCGCGAAGGCCAGCGCGAACGCCGCGAGAATCGCGAAGAAGAAATACACGGGCGTGAGCGCGTGCCAGACGTTCTGCGACAACCACGAAAACAGGTAGACCGTATACGCGCCGATCGTCATGAATTCGCCGTGCGCCATGTTGATCACGCCCATCTGGCCGAAGATCACGGCGAGCCCGAGCCCCATCAGGAGCAGGACGCTGAAGAGGCTCAGACCGGCGAAGCCCTGCATCAGCGTGATGTTGAAAATATCGGTAGCGGACATCGAACGCTCCTCGCGCGGCGGCGTCATCGGCCGCCGCGCCGCTGCGGTTGACGGATTACATGTAGCCCTTCGGGAACGGATTCGGCTGGATCGGCTGCTCCGACTGCGCGACGACCTTGAACTGGCCGTCCGCCTGGCCCTGCCCGATCAGCGAGCGGCTCCACAGGTGATGGTTCGCATCGACCTTCGCGTAGCCTTGCGGCGCGTTCGCCACCTCGATACCGGCCGAATGCGCGACCACCTTGTCGACGTCGAAGCTGCCGGCGCGCTCGCACGCGGCCTTCCAGATCCACGGGCCGAGATAGGCGGCTTGCGTCACGTCGCCGATCACCGACTTCTGGCCGTAGCGCGCCTTGAATGCCGCGACGAACTTCTTGTTGTTGTCGTTATCGAGCGACTGGAAGTACTTCATCGACGAATAGAAGCCCGCGAAGTTGTCGCCGCCGATGCCGAGCACTTCGTCCTCGGTCACCGACAGCGTCAGCAGGAACTGCTTCTGCGGCGTGATGCCCGCGGCCTTGAGCTGCTTGTAGAACGCCACGTTCGAGCCGCCCACCACGGTCGCGAAGATGCAGTCCGGGCGTGCGAGCTTGATCTTGTTCATCAGCGACGCGAACTCGGTCGTGCCGAGCGGGTAGTACTCCTCGCCCACCACTTTCGCGTGCAGATGCTGCTCGATATGGCGCCGCGCGATCTTGTTGGACGTGCGCGGCCAGATGTAGTCGGAACCGATGAGGAAGAAAGTCTTGGCCTTCTTCGTGTTCGACGCCCAGTCGAGCGCCCAGACAATCTGCTGGGTCGCTTCCTGACCCGTGTAGAACACGTTCTTCGACTGTTCGAGGCCTTCGTAGAAGGTCGGGTAATACAGCAGGCCGTTGTCCTTCTCGAACACCGGCAGCACCGCCTTGCGCGAGGCCGAGGTCCAGCAGCCGAACACGGCCGCGACGTGGTCGTTCTCCAGCAGCTTCTTCGACTTTTCGGCGAAGGTCGGCCAGTCGGACGCGCCGTCTTCCTGAATGATCCGCACCTTGCGGCCGAGCACGCCGCCCATCGCGTTGATCTGCTCGATCGCGAGGCGCTCGGCCTGGATCGAGCCGGTTTCGGAAATCGCCATCGTGCCCGTGGCCGAGTGGAGCTGGCCGACCGTCACCGTCGTATCCGTGACCGCGAGGCCCGTGGTGTTGACCTTCGCCGTGGGCGGCGTTTGAGCAAATGCGCCGCGCGGCAGGCCCAACGCCATCAGCGGCGCGGCGGCGAGACCGCCGAGCATTTTCCGGCGCAGCGGCGAAGGCATCCGGGCTTCGTCATCGAGTCGATCGTCTGCGGACATCACGTTCTCCTTATCGGGCGCCCGGCGCGGGTCGCTGCGGGCTGGGTCGAGGTTGGACGCAATGTAGAAAGCCAATTTGAGGATCGGAATACGTCAATCGACGTATTCCCGGCGTGCGTACTGGAATGTAATTTGCATTGCAGGGCGATCCTGAGCGGTGTGGTCCGCCGTTGCGCCGTTCGCGCCCCGCTCGTGCCGCTTTCGCACCATTTCGGATCATCTTCATGTCCCAGAGTCACCCGTCAGTGGGCGCGCCCGGTACGCAACGCATCGTCAAGGTGCGTCGCGACTACAACGCCTGGGTCGGCGACGAAACCCTCGAGGACTACGCGCTGCGCTTCACGCCGCGCTCGTTCCGGCGCTGGTCGGAGCTGCGCGTCGCCAATACGGCGATCGGCGCCGTGTCGTTTCTGGTGCTGGAGGCGATCGGCGGCAGTCTCGTCGTCAACTACGGCTTCACGAACGCGGTCTGGGCCATTGCGGCCGTCTCCGTGCTGATCTGGCTCACCAGTTTGCCCATCAGCTATTACGCGGCGCGCTACGGCGTCGACATGGACCTGCTCACGCGCGGCGCGGGCTTCGGCTATATCGGCTCGACGGTCACGTCGCTGCTGTACGCGGTGTTCACGTTCATTTTTTTCGCGCTCGAAGCGGCCATCATGTCGCTTGCGCTGCAGCTGTATTTCCATATTTCGCTGGCGATCGCCTACGTCGTGAGTTCGCTCGTGGTGATCCCGATCGTCATGTTCGGCATCACGCTGATCAACCGCCTGCAAAGCTGGACGCAGCCGCTGTGGCTCGCCTTGTTCGTACTGCCCTACGCCGCCGTGCTGTGGCGCCATCCCGACCTGATCGCGCAATGGACCACCTTCGCGGGCTTCGCGCCGCAGGGCCGCGCGTTCAGCCTGATCGCCTTCGGTCAAGCGTCGACGGTCGTGTTCGCGCTGATCGTGCAGGTGGGTGAACAGGTCGACTATCTGCGTTTCCTGCCGCCGCTCACTGCGAAGAACCGCACGCGCTGGTGGTTCGCGTTGCTCTCGACGGGGCCAGGCTGGATCGTGCCGGGCGCGCTCAAGATGCTGGGCGGCGCATTGCTCGCCTTCATCGCGCTCCAGTACGAAGTCGATGCCGGCCACGCCACCCAGCCTACGCAGATGTACCTCGTCGCCTATCATCTGCTGCTCGATCCGTTGGGGCTCGCGAGTTGGGCGCTGCCCGCGATGACGCTGTTCGTGATCGTTTCTCAGTTGAAGATCAACGTGACCAACGCCTATGCGGGCTCGCTCGCGTGGTCCAATTTTTTCGCCCGGCTCACGCACAGCCATCCGGGCCGCGTGGTATGGCTCGTCTTCAACGTCATGATCGCGTTGCTGCTCGTGGAAATGGGCGTGTTCGATGCGATCGCCAAGGTGCTGTCGCTCTACGCGAACATCGCGATCGCGTGGATCGGCGCGCTGTTCGCCGATCTCGTCATCAACAAGCCGCTCGGCTACAGCCCGCGACATATCGAGTTCAAGCGCGCGCACCTCTACGATGTGAACCCGGTGGGCGTCGGCGCGATGCTGATCGCGGCCGCCGTCGCGATGCTCGCGCATAGCGGCCTGTTCGGCGCGCTCGCCCAGGCGATGTCGTCGTTCATCGCGTTCGGCGTGGCGTTCGCGTGCGCGCCGGTGCTCGCGGTACTCACGCGCGGTCGCTATTACATTGCCCGCGCCGCGCAACCGACCGGCGACGCCACCTCGCTACGCTGCGCGATCTGCGAAAACACCTTCGAACCCGACGATACGGCGTACTGCCCGGCCTATGGCGGCACGATCTGCTCGCTGTGCTGCTCGCTCGACTCGCGCTGCCACGACCGCTGCAAACCGCACGCGCGCTTCGCGTCGCAGGCCGACCGCGCGCTGCATCGCGTGCTGCCCGGCGCGCGACTCGGTCCCGCCGCGCTACGCCTGATTCATTATGCGAGCCTCGTGTTCGCGATGCTCGCGGTGCTGGGCAGCGTGCTCTACCTGATCTGGTCGCAGAGTGCGACGTCGATGAGCGCCGCCGGGCCGTCGATCGGCCATGCGCTCTCGGGCAGTTTCCTGAATATCTTTCTCGCACTCTCGCTGGTGGGCTGCATCGCGGCCTGGTGGTTCGTGCTCGAGCGCGAAAACCGCCGTGTCACGCAGGAAGAGTCGCAGCGGCAAAACGAATTGCTGATGCTCGAAATCGACGCGCATCAGAAAACCGACGCGGCGCTCAAGCGCGCGACCGCCGCCGCGGAATCGGCCAATCGGGCCAAGAGCCGTTATGTGTCCGGCTTGAGCCACGAGTTGCGCACGCCGCTGAACAGCATTCTCGGCTACACGCAATTGCTGCTGCAGGCGAAGGAAGAACTCTCGCCCACGCGCTACAACGCCGTGCGCACGATCCATCGCAGCGGCGAGCACTTGCTCGCGCTCGTCGACGGTCTGCTCGACATCGCGCGCATCGAGGCGGGCAAGCTTCAGTTGAACATCGCCAAGGTATCGCTCGCCGATTTCGTCGCGCATCTGACGTCGATGCTCCGTCCGCAGGCGCTCGAAAAGGCGCTCGCCTTCGACGTGCGGACGGTCGGCCGGCTGCCCGCCACCGTGCGCACCGACCAGAAGTGCATGAGTCAGATCCTCACGAACCTGATCGGCAATGCGATCCGCTTCACGTCGAGCGGCACGATCACGCTGCGCGTGAGTCACGTGCTCGATACGCTCAAATTCGAGGTGATCGATACCGGCCCCGGCATCCCGCCCGCCGAAATGGAGCGCCTGTTCCTGCCGTTCGAACGCGGCGAAGCGGCCCATGCGTACGATCACGGCGCCGGCCTCGGACTCACGATCTGCCGCCTGCTCACGCAAGCGCTCGGCGGCAGCCTCGAAGTGGACAGCGAAGTCGGGCACGGCACGCGCTTCGTGGTGCGCCTGTTCGCCCCGGCCGTCGACGCGGCGGCCGAAACCCCCACCGAACTCGCGTCGATTCGCGGCTATACGGGGGCGCGCCGCACCATTCTCGTGGTCGACGACCTCGACGACCAGCGCGACATCGTCGTGCAATTGCTCACGCCGCTCGGCTTCGACGTCGCCGAAGCGGCCAGCGGCACCGATGCGCTGCGCTGGCTGGCGATGCACACGGCGGATGCGATCATCATGGACATTTCGATGCCGTTGATGGACGGCTACGAAACCAGCCGCCTGATCTCCGAGAATCAGTTGTCGAGCGCGCCCATCGTGCTGCTCTCCGCCAACGCGTTCGCCGACGACCGCGATCGCGCGAACGCGACCGGATGCAAGGGTTATCTGGTGAAACCGCTGCAGGTGAATCTGCTGCTCGACAAGCTTGCCCAACTGCTTGCACTCGACTGGATTGCATCCGAGACAGGCGCGAGCGCGCCGGCCGCGCCGCCGCCGCTCACACCCGCCGTGTGGCCGCGCGGGCTCATCGAGCATCTGCATGCGCATCTCGAAGTCGGCTACGTACAGGGCGTGATCGAGCAGCTCGACGCCGCCCGTGAGGCGTGGCCCGCGCTGCGGGATCAAATCGACGCGTTGCGCGCGTTGGCGGAACGTTTTCAGCTAAGGGAACTCGAGCATGAGCTTGACCGACTCGCGCGCGGCGCAAACGCGTGACGCGCACACCACGATCGCGGCCTCCCCGATCGTCGACGCCCCGGCCGCGTGGCTGCGCGAACGGCCGATGATCCTGATCGTCGACGACACGCCGGAGAACCTCGCCTTTCTGTCCGACACGCTGCAGGCGAACGGATACGCGGTGATCGTCGCGCTGTCCGGCGAGGACGCGCTCAAACGCCTCGCGCGCGTGACGCCCGACGTGGTGTTGCTCGACGCAATGATGCCCGGCATGGACGGCTTCGAAACATGTGTGCGCATCAAGCAGGACGGACGGCACGAGCATCTGCCCGTCATCTTCATGACTGCCTTGACGGAGAGCGAGCACGTCGTACGCGGCTTTCGCGTGGGCGGCATCGATTACGTGACCAAGCCGGTGCAGCCGGAGGAGTTGTGCGCGCGCATCGGCGCCCACGTGCGGCGTTCACGCGCGCAGTTGTACGCGGAGGCCGCACTGTCGCTCGACACGCGCGCGGCGCTGATCGTCGGCGCGGACGGCACGATTCGGTGGCAAAGTCCGCAGGCGGCGCATCGCATCGCTGCATACGCGACTGCGCATGACGCCCCCGATGCCCGGCAAACCGCGAACGCACGCGATACCGATGCGCCGCCGAAGCTGCCTGCGCTGCTGCGCGCCTGGTTCATCGACTGGCTCGCGCGCGGCGCCCCAGGCGACGCCGTGCACGAATTCGGCTCGGGCCAGATACGCCGCTCGGCCAGTGCGACACTCGGTCCGGAGCCGGGCGAATGGATCGTGATCCTCAAGGAGCGGGACGACACCGTGCATTGCAATGCGCTCGCCGAACGCTTCGGCCTGACGATGCGGGAGGCCGAAGTGTTGCTCTGGGTGTCGCACGGCAAGACCAACCGCGATATCGGCGACATTCTCGGCATCGCCCCGCGCACGGTGAACAAGCATCTCGAGCACCTGTTCCGCAAATTGCATGTCGAGACCCGCGCGGGGGCCGCCGCCGCGGCGATCAAGATGCTCGAGCGCACGTGAAAGGCGCGGGCCGCGGAATGGTCCGTTTTCGCAGCCCTTATCGGGCCGCTCGCCGGGACATCATTTCGTAAACTTGATCTTTTGCTCCGATTCTGGATAATTGTTCATGCCTTGAGCGCCATGTGCCTTGTCGCTCGCGCCACGAGGCCGTAGCCCGCCAGCCCCTCTTGGCTGGCATCCCCTGTTTCGGCGCCTGACCAACCGGTCCGCCGAAATACCGTCACGATTCCCCCGGCAACGGCGGAATCGTTCGCCTGCAACGCAGGCCGTGAAGCGCCAGAGGAGACACTGGCGCCTTGCTCCAAAGTGCGGCTCCAGATCGTGCTCAACCAGAGGAATCGTCGCGCCCTCGATCCAAACCGGTTTGGACGGGCCGTGAGCGAGTTCCCTACTCGGTGACCGACATGACGAAGCAATCAACCCGCGTACCAACCGGACGTCCCTCCTATCGGCGCGTTCCATTTGCCCGACGCGGCGGCACGCCGCCCGGCCACGTCCCCGCGCTCGCCTGAGCGCCGGTCCGCGCCGTCCCGCTCCGCGGCTTGATCGAGGCGTTACCGCACGTGCGGCGGCGCCTTTTACCGGAGCGGACGCATGCCGCCACGTTTCGTTCGCCCGTGCGACGAACCGCATCACAAGGAAAACCGTCATGGCTTCTGACTCCGCCCTTCCCGACACACCCGCGGCCCGCCCCGGGCCCACTCCCTCCGCCTACATGCGTACCGTCGCATCGATCGCGGCGATCGCCGGCGGACTCTACGGATACGACACCGGCATCATTTCGGGCGCGCTGCCCCTCATCGCGCGCGAGTTCGCGCTCGACTACCGCGCGCAGGAGCTCGTCGCCGCCGCGATCCTGCTCGGCGCGGTGATCGGCGCGCTGGCCGGCACCCGCATGTCGGCTGCGCTGGGACGCCGCAAGACCATTACGATCGTCTCGGCGATCTATGCGGCCGGCGTGCTGGCTGCCGCCCTCTCGCCCGACGTCTGGTCCCTTGCCGCTTCCCGGCTCGTGCTCGGATTCGCGGTCGGCGGCTCGACGCAGATCGTGCCGACCTACATCGCGGAACTCGCGGAGCCGGACAAGCGTGGCCGCCTGGTCACCTACTTCAACGTATCGATCGGCATCGGCATCCTGCTCGCGGCATTGATCGGCGTCGCGGGTAACGACCTGTTTTCCTGGCGCGCGATGATCGGCATCGCGGTCGTCCCGTCCGTGATCCTGATGGTCGGCATGACCCGACTGCCGCGCAGCCCGCGCTGGCTCGTCGAGCAGGATCGCATCGCCGACGCGCATGGCGAGTTGTCGAAGGTGCGGGCATCCCAGGCGGCCGTCCGGCACGAGATTGCCGATATTCGGGACGTGGTCGAGCGGCAGCAGGACAGCGCGACATCGGGCTGGCGCACGATGCGCGAGCGCTGGGTACGCCCCGCGCTCGTTGCCGGCCTCGGCGTCGCCGCGTTCACCCAGCTGAGCGGCATCGAGATGATGATCTATTACACGCCGACGTTCCTTCGCGACGCGGGATTCGGCGCGTCGGCATCGCTGTGGGCCGCACTCGGCGTCGCCATCACGTATCTCGTGATGACCTTCATCGGCAAGCTGATCGTCGACCATGTCGGCCGCCGTGCGCTCAGCCTGGCGACGCTGCCCGTCGCGGCTGCCAGCCTCGTGCTGCTTGGCTGCCTGCTGCGCGGCGACTTCGTTTGGCCCATGCAGCAACTGTGGATCGTCATCTGCCTGATCGCGTTCATGGTGTTCAACGCCGGCGGTATCCAGGTCATCGGCTGGCTGACGGGCGCCGAAATCTACCCCGTCGCGATTCGCAACCAAGCCACCGGCGCGCACGCGGCGATGCTGTGGGGCTCGAACCTCCTGCTGACCGGCACCGCGCTGACCGTGACCAAATGGCTCGGTGTCGGCGGGGCGATGTGGGCGTACGCGTGTCTCAACGCGCTCGCCTGGGTGTTCATCTTCTTCATGGTGCCGGAAACGCGCGGTCGCAGTCTCGAGGACATCGAACGCGCATTGAAGCGCGGAACCTTCGGGCCGCGCCATTCCTGATCGCCCCCCCGGTCAAGCCAGTTACGTCCATCCCGCCTTCTCGTCACGGAAACCGACATGAACGAACTCACCGACATGCGTCGACTTTCTGACCTCGCGCTGATCAGCGATTGCGACGGCGTGCTCGTCAACAGCGAGGCCATCGCCGAACGCATCATCGTGACGCGCCTCGAGCACCTCTGGGGACTCGCCGGCCTTCGCGACGTCGTGCGCCCCCTGCTCGGCATGCGCGCCGAGCAACTGCTGCGCACGGTCGCAACCATCGTCGATCGGCCGCTCGCCGACGACACGCTGGTGGCGATTCGCGCGGACGTCCACGCAAACGCGGTCAATGCACCGGCCATCGACGGCGTGCGCGACGCGTTCGCCGCCATCCCGCTCGTCAAGGCATGCGCAAGCAACAGCGATCTTGCGTACGTGCGCAGCGTGGTCGACCGGATCGGCCTGGCCGACATGTTCGGCGAACGCTTGTTCACGGCCGACCAGGTGCCCTCGCCCAAGCCCGCCCCCGATGTCTATCTGGCCGCTGCCCGTCGCATGCATGTCGCGCCCGAACGGTGCATCGTCGTCGAGGACAGCGCGACCGGGACGGCAGCCGCGATTGCCGCCGGCATGACCGTACTCGGTTTCGTGGGCGCCGCGCATGCGGCACGAACCCAGGCGGACAAGTTGCGCGCCGCCGGTGCGTACGTCGTCTTCGACGACATGGCCGCGCTGCCGTCGCTCGTCGAGCGCTGGCTGCAACACATGCACGGCACGACGCCCGCTTTGCGCATGCGCGCCTGACCTTCCTCGAACCCGACATACCCCGCGATCATGAACGACAACGCCTTCCCTCCGGCGCCCGAAGACGGCGCGCCCCATCCGCTCTCCGATGCGACGCTCGGACGCGTGGCACCGCACGTCGCCGTTCCCGCCTACGACCGTCTTCGCCTGAGCGCAGGCGTCGGCAACTTCCATCGCGCTCATCAGGCGCGCTACATCGATCACGTGCTGCATCTGCCCGGTCACGAAAAATGGGCGATATGCGGAATCGGACTGGGTAACGGCCCGGCCTCGGTCGCAAAGGCCGACGCGCTCCGCGCACAGGATTGCCTCTATACGCTGACGGAGTTCGCGAGCGACGGCACGACGACGGTGCGCGTCATCGGTGCAATGATCGAGTATCTGCACGCACCGGGCGATCCGGAGGCCGTACTGACCCGCCTTGCCGACCCGGCGATCCGGATCGTCTCGCTGACCATCACGGAAGGCGGTTACAACCTCGACGAGACGACCGGCGCATTTCGCTTCGACACGCCCGACGTCGCGCACGATCTGCTGGGGGGACCGCCCCGTACCGCGTTCGGGTTCATCGTCGAAGCGCTCAGACGGCGCCGAGCCGCCAACGTACTGCCCTTCACCGTGATGTCCTGCGACAACCTGCGCAGTAACGGCGATACCGCGCGACGCGCCGTACTCGACTTCGCACGTGCGGTCGACGTCGATCTCGCTGCCTGGATCGAGCGTTACGTGGCGTTCCCGAACAGCATGGTCGATCGAATCGCGCCGCAGGTGACGGACGCGGTCCGCGTGCGCGCCAACCGATCGTCAGGCATCGACGACACGGCACCCGTCGTTGCCGAATCGTTCTCGCAATGGGTGATCGAGGACAGTTTCAGCGCCGGACGTCCGGCATTCGACGCCGCGGGCGTCGAATTGCGCGACGACGTCCATACGTACGAGGCCATGAAGGGGCGCATGCTGAATGCTTCTCACATGTTGCTCGCTTACCCGGCGATTCTGTTGGGGCATCGTTTCGTCCATGACGCAATGGCTGATCGCGATCTCGCCGCGCTGCTCGACACCTTCCTGACCCGGGACGTCGCTCCGATCCTCACGCTACCGCACGGCGTGTCCGCGCACGCCTATGCTCAAAGCACGCTCGCGCGCTTTCGCAACGCCGCACTCGGCGACCAGTTGCTGCGCGTCGCGCACGACGGCGCATCGAAGATCCCGGTGTTTCATGCAAAGACCATCGGAGCACTGGTCGCGCGCAACGGCGACCTGCGCCGCGAAGCCCTGCTGCTGGCTTGCTTTCAGCAGTACCTGAAGGGTGTCGACGATCGTGGCGCCCCCTTCGCCGTCAGTGAACCGCAGTTCGACGCAGCGGATCTCGATCGTGTGCGAAGCGGCAATCCGCTCGCGATCCTCGACTCAAAACCGTTCGCCGCACTGGGCCTCGATGCCGACGCGGAATTCGTCGCGCTGTTCCGCACGATGCAGGCAGCCGTGGCGGCACGCAGGACGCGCGATGCCATCCGGCTGGCGCTCGATGCTTCAGATGCCTGAACAACGTAGCGCTTCCCGAACATCGGTGGCGCGAACGCCGCTGTCGGAGCGATGCGACCGTTCCTCGCCCGTCGTTTTTCCGAACAGCGCATCCTCGAATGCGCGGTTGAGTTCGATCAGCTTCGCGTCGAGCCGAGCCAGTTCCCGAGGCGTCGGCAACGGAGGATCGCCGGCTATCGCGAGCGTTCCGTGCCCGACGCTCGCAGCCGCCTCGAGTGGCATCGAACGGCCGCGATCCAGATCGCTCATCAATGCATCGATTCGCGTGACGATGGCTGCGCGCGCATGTCGCTCGAATGCGACAGCCGACTCACCGAATTCAACAGGCAGGCGTGTCGCCACGATTCGTCCGTACAGCCAGCAGACCAGCAGCGTGTCCAGCAACCGTCGGGCATCGCCGGATGCACGGAGCAGGCGCCACGCGGCCAACGGCCTGATTGCCATCCGCACGTCGTGCAAACGACGATCGGCCATGCGCGTCTGCGGCGCCGCCGGGCGCGTGCCGTCGTCGCGTTCATGCACGAGTTCGCGCAGCGCCGCCAACAGGCCGTGCGAGCGCGTCGCGATGTGGCGCGACGCCGCCAGCGGCATCACCAGCATCGCCGCCGCGAGCGAGACCGCGCAGCCGATCAACACCTCGCCGATACGCAGTTCCGCAAGCGCGCCGATCTCGAACCCCAGTTGCGCATAGACGACGCCGATCAGCACCGTCAGAAAGAATACGCCGCGCCCGTAGGCATGCAGGATGTGATACGCCCAGGCAAACACACACACGCCCATGACGATGACCACGACTGCATTCGCATGATGAACGGCGCTGACGACGAGTACGCTCGCGAGCGCGCCGGCCAGCGTGCCGGCGACGCGTTGCGCGCCGCGATAGATCGTGTCGGCGCACGAATAGGTGCCGAAGAACACGACGAACGTGCTGAGCACCGCCCACATCCACCGCTCCGACGACAGCGTCTGGCCGATCAACATGGCGGCGCACGCGGCCGCCGCGGCGCGGGTCGCCGGCAACCATGCAAGCGTGCGCCAGTCGGTGGTCCACGGCAGCGCGCGTGCGTGCCGCGGCGTCGCGGGCGGACGTGCGGCGGCCATGCGCGCCGCCACTTCGCCGGCGACGGTTTCGAAGCGCGCAATCGCCGCGCGTAGCGCCGCGGCGGCGGCGTCCGTCCGGTCGTGGTTCAGCACGCGCCGGGCCGCCGCGATCTCCAATGCGACGAGCGCGGCGTGCAATGCACGCGCGTCGCGTTCATCGAGTGTCGACGCGTGATTCTCGAGCGCGATGGCGGCTTCGTTCAACGCGAGCAGATGCGCCATCGCACCCCACTCGCCCGCGTCCGGTACGTCGCTTCGTGCGATGCATGCCGCTTGCAGCGATACCGAGCGCGCGATGAGCCGGGGCGTGTGCGCCGCATGCGTCGGCAACAGCATCCGGCAAACGAGCACGACGCCCGCCGGGCCCGCGATCGACATCGCCAGCATGCGGCCGACCTGTAGCGCGGCCGGATGCAGATAGAGGCCGAGGTAGTACATGGCGATCGCCAGGAACGCACATCCGATCGTGCGCGGCCCTTGGGTCTGGCACAGCATCGAACAGAACAGGACCATCACGAAACCCGCCTTGCCGACGGCCGGCCACGCGCTCGCGACGGCGGCCGCGGCGAAGCTCGCGCATGCGACGCCGTACTGCCACGCAAGCGATTCATACCAGTCCAGCCGGCGAGCATCGCGCAGGAAGAGTGGCGCGATCATCGCGAACAGTATGCCGACGGCGCCCGTGGTGATCGCGAGACCGAGATGAAGCGCCGGCGCAATGCCGAGCGCGCCGGCAAGCACGCTCGCCAGTGCGGCGCGCGCCCCGCCCAGCAGCCGATGAAGACCGGGGTCGACGATAAACAGGCGGTCAATGGCGCGTGACAACGAAACAGCGGACATGATCGGAGCATTCCAGGAGGCGGTGCGGCCGGCATGCCGGCCGCGGCTTTCGAGGCGACCGTCACGAGACGTGACGGCCGCCGTGCCGAACTCAAAACACGCGGTCCACCCAGCCGTGGCGATCGGCTTCGCGACCGTTCTGGATATCGAGCAGCGCCGCCTTCAGCCGCGACGTGACCGGCCCCGCGCCGCCTTCGCCGATCGTGAAGTCGTACGCGCGGCCCTTCACCCGGCCGATCGCCGTCACGACCGCCGCCGTGCCGCACGCGAACGCCTCGACCAGCCGACCGCTGCGCGCGTCCGCCTGCCACTGCTCGATCGTGTAGCCCTCCTCCCGCACCGTGTAATTCAGTTCCCGGGCCAGCGTGATCAACGACGCGCGCGTGATGCCCGGCAGAATCGTCCCGTTCAGCGGCGGCGTCTGGATCGACCCGTCGTCGAACACGAAGAACACGTTCATCCCGCCCAGTTCCTCGATCCAGCGACGTTCGACCGCATCGAGAAACACCACCTGCTCGCAGCCTTCGCGAGTCGCCTCCGCCTGTGCGGCCAGGCTCGCCGCGTAGTTGCCGCCGCATTTCGCGTCGCCCGTGCCGCCCGGCGCCGCCCGCGTGTACTGCTCGGACACCCACAGCGTCACCCCCGACGCTCCGCTCTTGAAGTACGCGCCGACCGGCGTCGCGATCACGCAGTACAGATACTCCGGCGACGGCTTCACGCCGAGCACGGCCTCCGTCGCGATCATGAACGGCCGCAAATACAGCGCCGCGCCGTCGAACGCCGGAATCCAGTCGCGATCGGCCCGCACCAGCGCACGTACCGATTCGACGAACATCGCCTCCGGCAACGGCGCCATCGAGAGCCGCTCGGCCGAATGACGAAAGCGCCGCGCATTCGCATCGGGGCGGAACAACGCCGCGCCGCCGTCCGGCAGCCGGAAGGCTTTCAAGCCTTCGAAAATTTCCTGCGCGTAGTGCAGCACGAGCGTCGCCGGATCGAACCGGAACGGTTCGCGCGGCCCGATTTTCGCGTGATGCCACCCTTCATCTGCCGAGTACCGGATCGTCACCATGTGATCCGTGAACACACGGCCGAAACCGGGATTGTCGAGCAGCGCGGCGCGCTCGGCCGCCGCGACGGGGTGAGGATTGGGTTCGAATTCGAAGTGCTGGACGGAATCGGTGCTCATCGTTTGCCCCTTGATCGGCAGCGGGACCGTCCCGGCTGCTACGGGCAAAAATTTATCGTAGAAAAAATAATTTCAGGTTGCGTGTTCGCCTTAAGATGGACGCGGTTTGGCAATTCCATGCTGCAAAACTCGAAAACCCGGGCACCGCGTGCCTCAACCGAATAGGTCGGACCCATGGCCGTCATCGAACTGGACGAAATCGACCGTCGCATTCTGAAAGTGCTTCAGGAAGACGGGCGAATCCAGAACGTGGAACTGGCGCAGAAGGTGGGGCTGTCGCCGTCACCGTGCCTGCGTCGCGTCAAGCAGCTGGAACAGGCGGGCGTCATCGAGCGCTACGCGGCGCTGCTCGACGCATCGAAGATCGGCGCGGGGTTGACCGTCTTCGTCCGCATCTGGCTGACGAGCCAGGACGCGAAAACCGTCGACCGTTTCACCGAGGCGGTTCAACGTCTTCCACAGGTTCTCGAGTGCCACTTGATGGCGGGCGATTGCGATTGCCTGCTGCGTGTCGTCACCGCCGATATCGACGCCTATCGGCAACTCCAGATCGACCACCTGACCCGGATCGAAGGGGTGCAGAGCGTGAAGACCGAGATTCCGATGCAGAAGATCAAGCAGACTTCCGTGCTTCCGCTTTGATCGCGCCCGGCGCCCAGGAAACGTCGGCGCGTCGTGTCGAACCGGGACTCGCGTCAGCGATCGGGGGACAGGTATCGAACCCTCACGCGCGACCGGATGAATGCGCGTATCGTTCGCGGCGCCACGCAGCCTCCGCGAACGGCATTGGCGTCAGAAGTGATGCAGCAGCGCGATACGCGCGACATATTGATTCGGGCCCGACGAGATATCGGCGGCGCCCGGAATGTACGCGTAGTCGAAGTCGGTTCCCGTGTGCGCGTTCATCGCATGCTGATAGACGCCCTCGACGAATACCGACGTACGTTTCGACACGTCGTAATTCACCTTCGTGCTCAGTTGATGCCACTTCGGATTGAACGCGCCGACCGTCGATGCGACGCGGGCTTGCGTGTACGTGTATGCCGCGCCGACGTAAAACGCAGTCGTGAAGTGATAGAGGCCGTTCACCTCGAAGTTGTCGAATTTCCACGATTTCCACGCACCGCCCGCCGGCTGCGTCGTACCGGTAAAATACGCGTTCGAAGTCGGGTCGTAGACGTCGACGTGCGAATACGTGAATCCCACGAGCGCATTCGAGAACGCATAGTTCACGCCGATGCCGATGTTCTGCTGCGACGACGCATCGAACGTGTTGTCGCCGGTGATCGCCCCGCTCGAATCGGCATTGCGTGCGTGATTGATCTTCAGATACGACGCGCCGACCGTCAGCCCGCCCTGCTGGTATTGCAGCGCGGCGCCATACAGGCGGTTGTTCGCGAAGCCGCCCGCCTGATTGCTGAACCCGTACATCGCCTCCGCGGTCATGCCGTGCCACACCGGCGACACGTACTTGACCGCGTTATTCACGCGGAACGAGTAGTCGGTGTTGTCGTTGTCGTACGGATGCGAGAACAGGTAGCCGGTCCAGTTGCCATTCGCGGTGAGCGGCGAGAAGAGATCGACGCTCGGGTCGTACTGGCGACCGAACGTCAGCGTGCCGTATCGATCCGACGCGATGCCGACGAAGGCCTGGCGGCCGAACTCCCGACCACCCTGGTTCATTTTGCCGGTGTTGACGTCGAAACCGCTCTCGAGCGTGAAAATCGCCTGGTAGCCCGCGCCAAGGTCTTCCGTGCCCTTGATGCCCCAGCGGCTGCCGTAGTCATAGCCGCTTTGCAGTTGCACGGTTCCGTGCCCGCGTGCGTTGCTCGTGTAGTTGATACCGTCCTCGATCTTGCCATACAGCGTCACGCTGCTCTGCGCATGTGCGGCCGCAGCAAGCAACGCGGCGGGCGCGACGATCCCCCAACGCTTGTTCATGACGATTTACCCCCCAGTCTTTCGTTTGCCGGTCGTAACGCTTCCGCGCTGCGTATGTGCCGCGTCGAGGCTGCTCGGCGATGCGACGGGCGCAGTGTAATGAGCCGATTTTCTGCTGTTAGCCCCTCTCGGCAGGAAGGTGCTCTTCAAAATGGGGGATGTTTGTCAGCGAGGAAAACGGCTAAGGGGCGGTTGAAAAGCACACCGGCCCGCATTCCATCGACAGTCGCGAGCCGTTTGGCGCGTGGCCCGGATCGCTGCATGGACGCACGACGGCATGGATTTTCCGTCACGCAGCGCCGCGGCCTGGCATTGAATTTCAGCGGGACGCTGCGGCGGACTGGAGCAGCATGGCCGGAACGGAGATCCGGGGATCCGTCCGTGTCGATCGAAGGCTATGACAAGGTGCGAGATGGATCGTCGATTCGCGCTAACGGCGCTATCGACCCGCCGTCGATCCGCATGGCGGTTGGCAACGAAAACACTTGCGATTTGTTCCGCACTCGCGAGTTGAAGCACGCGCAGATCGTGCGGGCACCCACCTCCGCGACCTTACCCATGTCACGGCGCGGCGATCAACGCCTGGACCAGATTCGCGGCGATCGGGCGCCCGAGGCCGGTCACGTAGTCGTATCCGGTTGCCGCCGTGCAAAGCGTGCCGCATGCGCCGTTCGAGCCGCTGACGATGTCGCGGAAGTTCGTCGCGTAGGCGCTCGACGCGAGCCCGTACAGCACACTCTGGATCGCGCTCACCGCGTTCAGCGTCGTCTTGCCACGCGCGATGCGCGCGCTGTTCGCGATCGCGATCAACGCGGACCATTGCGGTGCGCCCGCGCTCGTGCCGCCGACGACGAACCACCCGCTCTGCCCCGCATAGCCGTACGAATCGTAGACCGCGAAGCCGGACGCCGGGTCGGCATCATAGGCGACGTCGGGAAGGCCGCGCAGCCCGAGGCTATCCGACGGCATCCCGAAGTTCGACTGATACGTCGGCACCGTCTCGACGGCGCTCTGCCCGCCGCCGCTGCCGGCCCACGCCGTTTCGTCGGCATATGCGCCGCTCGCATCGGTTGCGATCGACGTGCCGCCGACGCTCAGCACATACGGCGACGCGGCCGGGTAGTCGATCCCGTTGCCGCCGTCGCCTGATGCCGCGACGAACGACACACCGTTCGCGCTGGCGAACTGCCCGTCGAATTGCGTTTCGGCCAGGAACTCGGCGCTCCCCCAGCTGATCGACACGACCTTCGCACCGACCCCGCCCGGTGCCGGCCGCGTCGCGAGTGCGACCGCGCTCATCAGGTCATCGAGCGAACTCGATGCGGCTTCGACCAGCACGATCCGCGCATTCGGTGCGATCGCGTGCGCCCACTGCACGTCGAGCGAACTCT
The DNA here is from genome assembly GCF_001729305.1 of Burkholderia sp. A2. Taxonomy (NCBI): domain Bacteria; kingdom Pseudomonadati; phylum Pseudomonadota; class Betaproteobacteria; order Burkholderiales; family Burkholderiaceae; genus Burkholderia; species Burkholderia sp. A2. The sequence goes on from NZ_LZXX01000086.1 coordinate 219,161, forward strand.
CGAGTGCCCACAAGGCATCGGGCGGCGGAGGACGCTTGTCGGCCGTCGCGTACACCTTCGTGAAGCAGTGCGGCGACGCGCACGGCGGCAGGCCGAACGTGCGGCTGAACAATCGCAGATCGGCCTCGACGTTCGGATTGTCGTACGCATCGACGATCGCGATGATCTGATCGTCGCCACCGTAGCCGCGCGCCGGCAACGGGTCGAACCCGTAGAAACGGCGAATCTGCTGCGGCGACAGGCCCGCCGGATTCCGTTTCGCGGCCCCATGCAGATGGAGCGGCGGCCGTGCAAACCCGCTCGGCGCGCGATGCGCAGACTGTGCGAACGACACGCCGGACATCAGCGCGATGCTCGCCGATACGGCCAGCATGCACAGCGCACGCGCAAACGAAGCTCGCTTCATGGTGTTCCCCGTTGGCAAAGGAGCCGGCGCGCGTCAGTGCACCTTCGCGCTCGTGAACGACAGCGACTTGCCCGCGCCCGCGATGACCAGCCAGTTGACCGGATCGGTGATCACGACCGTCGCGCTGCCGCTTTTCACGCTCGGCAACTGGTACGTGCTCTTCGGCAACAGCCACGTCATGTCCTGCAGACTGGTCGGCTGCGTCGCGCTGAACGTCCAGCTGGCGCCGGTATCGGTCGCCGTCCAGTTCACGAGCAGACGGCGCCGGTCGAACTGCGTGAGCTGATCCATCGTGAACCACTTGAACTGGCCGGTCGTCGCCAGCGACGACGCGTAGCCGAGAATCGCCGTGACGACGTTCGGATACCATGACGCGCCCAGCGGGTGCATGTAGATCAGCCGGCTCGTGCGGTTCGCGACGACGAAATCCATCAGCGACGTGTACCAGTTCAGGACGTCCGTTGTCGGCACCGCGAACTCCTGGAACTCCTCGAACGTCGCATACTTGCCGAACGGCATCACCGGGAACGCCCAGATGCCCGGATTCAGCAGCGAACCGTTGCGATACGCACGCGTTTGCGCATTGCCGGTATGGCCGGTGAAGTAGTAGCCGGAGTAGCCGTTCGATTCGAGCCAGTTCACCGCCCATGTCGGCGTATTGCCTTCCGGGGCCGCCCACTCGACGTCCGGCTTGCCCGTCACCGACTGGACCGCATTGTGGTTCAGCACCAGATACTGCGTGAACGTGCTCGCGTTGGCTTCGCTCGCGTTCGCCCCCCAGTAGTCGTGCGCCCAGCCGCCGTGGCTGCCGACCTTGTGTCCTCGCTTGAGCAGGAACGCGACCAGTTGCTTCGCCTGCGTATTGTTCGTCAGGTTGATGCCGAGACCGTCGCCGATCGTCACGTCGTCGGGGCCGGCCGTCATCACGATCGAATACGGGCCGCTGTTCCAGACGCCGTAGTTCTTCAGGGACTGCGCGGGCTGAATCTGATCTCGCGCACAGAAGTGCCAGTTCAGGACCATCCCGGCCTGCGCACGCGGCTGCAGCGACAGGTGCGGCATCGACAGGATGTTCGTCGTGAAGTAATGCAGGAAGCCGTGGATCGGCATGCTGTCGGTTTGCCCGCCGAGATACGCGAGCGGCAGGTTGACGAACATCACGCCGCCGTTTCCATACGCCTGATAGCCGGCCACGAGCCCGAAGTTCGGCGACGTCAGCAGCGTCGTGCCCGTATACGTGCCTTGCGTGACGTAGCTCGGATAGGTGAGGAAGCCGTATACGTAGCCGGAAATGCCTTCGAGCACGTCGGTCGCCGCGGCGGGCGACGCGCTCGCGAGCGACGTCGCGCCATTCACCGCCGTCGATGCCGACGACAGCCTCGTCGAGGTCGGCGAGTACGATCCGGCTCCGACCTTTGCGCCGGCCGACACGCGCCCGAGATTCAGCGGCACGCCGGTCATGCGCCCGTTCACCGTCTTGTACGTGAAATACGCCTGATGGTTGTAACCGGCAAGCCCGCCGGGGTTCGACGTGCTCGGCTGCAGGTAGAGCAGCGGGTTCGTCGTCGAGCCGGTCGACGGAGTCGACGTGGTTGCGGTCAGCGCGGTCGCGGCCGTCGTCGAGCCCGGCCACGGCATCGACTTCCCCGGCGGAATCTGTAGCGCGCGCAACGTGCTGCCCATGCCGGTCACGTTGCCGAGGCCGATCATGTTTCCACCGAGCGTGTCGTAGAGCACGTAGTTGACGCCGGCCATCGAGCTGAAGCGCGACTGCCCGGCCGGATAGAAACCCGTCGCGTTCAGTACGCCGAAATCATAGACGAGCATCACGCGCCCGCCGTTCAACGCGTAGCTCTGGATAGCGGTCACGAGCGTATCGTCGGCGACCGTATGCACCTGGTCCGGCAGGATGAGTCCCTGGTACTGCTGCAGCGACGTGCCGCCCTGCTTGAATTGCGTGTCGCTGATCAGCGAGATCTGCAGCCCCTCCTCCGCCGCGGAATCGAGCCACGCGGACACACGCGGGTCCGGCAGCGTGAAGTTGTCCGGCAGCAGCAACAGCAACTGGTTCGACAGCGCGCTCGCCCGCCCGGGTGCCAACGTCATCAGGCAAACGGAGAAGACGATCAGAAAGGCTCGTAGGGTCCGGATTGACTTGGCCGACATTTTTTCTCTCCCCGTAGGAGGTGGGATGACAGCCGATGCTTCACTCGTCACTGCGTGCGCGTTGCGCTCATCGTGATCGAGCGGTCCGCGTCCGGATCGGGGCGCGCCATCGGCTGGCGGCGCAGAGCGAGCGTGCCGTGTTTCGGACGCCCCGCGACGCATGCGCGTCGATTTGTCGGACGATCAGGAGTGCATGGCGACTATCGTTCCTACCGCCCCCGGGTGAAGCGAACAACGTGCCAGTCTCGCGACTGCGTTGTCGGGACGGCCCGCGGCGACGTCAAGCATCCGGCACGGGAAAACCGGGCCAAAAACGTTACAGCGCCGATACGGCACACGTGGCAGGTAATGGAGCGAAGCCGGCGGGAACCGTCGCGATAGATGTGAGGCTGTTCGGTGCTGCGTCGGATGGCGCTCCCGATCGCTGCCCGCCTTGTCGGGCATCGGCAAGCGCGCGGGGAATCAACGGAAAATGATTCTGCCGTGCAACACCGGCACGGCACGCGTGTGGCTCGTGCCGTGCTCGCCTGCACGGCGTGCGGTTTTGCCTGCAAAGTTCAGCCGAGCTGCTCCCACGGCTGCGGAGCCGTGATCGCTGGAAGCGCCCGCATGAAGCAAACCGCCGGCCCTATCGCACCAGCACCATTTTTACGCAGGTCGGGCCGAGTGGTTCGCCGTTGCCGGCAGAAGCCCTGAGCGGGGACACCTCCACGGACATGCCCTGCCGTTCGAAGGCATCGAAAATCCAGCGACCGTGCTCGCCATAGCGGGATTGACGGCTGAATCCCATGGACTCCAGCGCCCGCGTGAACTGCGCGAAATCCGGCTCGCATGTCGTCGGCAGCGGGGAAGCCTGGGTTCCTGGAATCGGGTCAAAGATCAGATCCACTCGCGGACCTGTATCATCGCGCGCCCACCGTTGGAGGCTGAACGCCCAGTTGCCCTGCAGGCGTTGGCCGTAGCCGAATCCATCTTCACTCGACACTTCGGTCTGCACGCCAACGATGCGGCGCACCGTTTCGGGCGTAATGTCGGTCACGCGATTGCTGGCCTGAATCAGCTCGAGCATGCGTTGTAGCGCCTGCGTTGCAGTCAGGCCAGCCGGGGATCGGGACTCGACGCGCGAACCCGATGCCGCTTCGTCCGCGGACTGCCCATGCACGCTGCCGAATGGCGGGCATAGACTCAATACGGTCAGGATGGCGAAATAGGCCGACAGCTGGCGACCGGCGTGCGCACCTGAAATCGTGCGATTTCTGATTGCTGTCTTTGTCATAGGAAATTGACGATGGTTTTATCAATCGACTGAAAACGATGGACAACCCGACGGCGTCGCCGGCGTTTTGCTGGCCCGCTCCTTCGCTTCAGATCACGACCGGTTCCACAATCACGGTTCCCCCGCGCTCAGAACCTGGCATTGACCCGCACATATGCCGACTGCGCCGACACATGGCCCGTATTGATCGTCGCATCCAGCCCGAGCGATACCGTGGTCGTCTTGGCGGCCTGCAGCGTGACGCTCGCGCCCGTGGTCAGGAACGAGCGCGGCAGGTCTGTACCCGGCGCCGCGAACACGGTCCCGTCCTGGCTCTGCACCTGGACGACGCGGCTGCCGCGCAGGACCTCGTGCGCATAGCCGACGCGAAGCTGGACGTCGACCGGACGCACCGCGTCGCCGAACGCCTTGTCGAGCGACACACCCACGTACGGCTGGAGGCTCCTCGCGCTGTCGGAGCCGACGTGCAGGCTCTGGCCGTTGGCGCCGTCCTCGCTGAAGCCGTTGCCGCGTACGTATGCATACCGCAGCCCGACGTGCGGCGCGAACCGGAAGCGGCCGGCCGCCATCGGCAGGCTGGCCTGCGTAGCGGCGGTGAATTCGTGGCCGAGATGGTCGCCTTCGGCGGTACCCACGCTACCGAATGGCCGCTTCTGCGACAGGAAATCGAGACCGTAGCCGAGCGCGGCCGACAGGTTGACCGCGCCGATCGGCTGCGCGCCGTACAGCGCGACGCGCAGCGTGTCGATGGCGCCCGATGCGCCTGTCGTGTCTTCGGACAGCGCGGTGTGCGTGTAGCCGCCGGCCGCACCGACCGTGGCGTCGCCGAGCCGTCCCTGCGCGCCCGCCAGAAACCCGTACGCATGCGTGAGGAAGCCCGGCGCGCCGCGTGTGCCGCCCACCTTGGTGCTGGAACCGCTGGCAACGGCCCACACGTTGCCGGAGCCGGCCGCGTTATCGTCCGGGCCCGCCAGACGCCCGAGCAGCGTCGAACTGGCGCTCTGCGCCTGCAGCAAGGCTGTCGTGCCGAGCGCCGTGTAGATCGACGTCCGGGTCGGCGCGATGATCGTCGGGCCGGCCGGCGTACTGGGCCCGGTCGGCTCGGCGAGCAGCAGGTCGACCGCGTTGGCGCCGTAGTCCACCGACGATTGCAACGCGCCGAGATTCGCGCCGGCCGTGGTGGTGCCGACGTTCGCGAAATGGCCGGTCACGCCGTTGGCCGCGCTCAGTACGGTGTAGCGGCGGGCGGTATAGGTGCCGGGATCGAACAGGACGGCCAACGCGCCGCCGAGCGTCGCGGCGCCGCCTACGCGCAGTTGCGATGCTTCGGTCGGGCTGACCTCGATCGACAGCGTGCCGCCGGCCGTCTGCGTATAGTTGCCGCCCACCGACAGCGTTCCGATCGAGCCGCCCGGCGCGACCACGCCGCTGCTGCTGACGTCGCCCGATATCGTGCCGTGGCCACGCAACGCGCCGAGCGGATTCACCACGACATTGCCACCCAGCACCGCAGCGGCATTCGCCGCGTCGCCGACGGCCAACGTGCCGCCCGCCACCGTCGTCGTTCCGGAGAACGCGTTGCTGACACCGTTCAGCGTCAGCATGCCCGCGCCCTGTTTGATCAGGCCGCCGGTGCCGACGAGACTGCCGCCGAATGTTTGCGACGAGTCGTCGGACAGCGTGAGCGCGCCGCCGCCCAGCACCACGCGGCTGCCTGCCACTCCGGACAGATGCGCGACCGTCTGGCTACCGGCCGCGGACAGGTCGAGCGCGGCCACGGGGCCGGCGAGCGTGACCGACGTGGACGACGCCAGCCGACCGGCGCCCGACAACGCGAGCGTGCCCGCGTTGACCGTCGTCGCCCCTGTATAGGTGTTCACGCCGGACAGCGTCTGCGTACCGCCCGCAACCGTCAGCCCGCCGCTGCCGCTGACGGTTCCGCCAAACGTGCCGGCCGCATTGGCGAGCGTCAGCGTGCGGCTGCCCAGCGCGACCGTGCCGCTGCCGGTGAGCGCGTTGATCGTGGCGCCGAAGGGGGTTGCCGAGATGTCCAGCGTGCCGTTGTTGACGACGCTGCTCGAGGCGGAAATGCTGCCGGCGCCGGTCAGCGCCAGCGTGCCGGCATTGAGCGTGGTGGTGCCCGTATAGGCATTCGCCGCCGACAGCGTTTGCGTACCGCCCGCCACCGTCAGCCCGCCACTGCCATTGACGGTCCCGGCGAACGTGCCGGCCGCATCGGCGAGCGTCAGCGTGCGGCTGCCCAGCGCGACCGTGCCCGTGCCGGTGAGCGCATTGATCGTCGCCCCGGCGGTCGTCCCCGAGATGTCGAAGGTACCGTTGTCGACGACGCTGCTGGACGCGGCAATGCTGCCCGCCCCGGTCAGCGCAAGCGTGCCGGCATTGACCGTGGTGGTGCCCGTGTAGGCATTCGCCCCCGACAGCGTTTGCGTACCACCCGCCACCGTCAGCCCGCCGCCGCCATGGACGGTCCCGGCGAACGTACCGGCCGCATTGGCCAGCGTCAGCGTGCGGCCGCCGAGCGCAACGGCGCCCGTACCGGTGAGCGAGCTGATCGTGGCCCCGGCGGCGGTCCCCGAGATGTCGAACGTGCCGTTGTTGGCGATTCCGCTGGAGGCGGCGACGCTACCCGAGCCGCTTAATGCCAGCGTGCCGGCGTTGATCGACGTTGCACCGGTAAAGCCGTTGGCGCCCGAAAGGATCTGCGTGCCGCCCGCCACGGTAAGCCCGCCGCTGCCGCCAATCGCGCCGCTGAACGTGCCGGCCGCATTGGCCAGCGTCAGCGTCCGGCCGCCCAGCACGACCGTGCCCGTGCCGGTCAACGCATTGATCGTCGCTCCGGCGGTCGTCCCCGAGATGTCGAACGTGCCGTTGT